>CALHGI010000124.1 GCA_938029995.1 uncultured cyanobacterium
GCCATTGTCCTCACCGGCACTGGCCGCGATGGCGGCATGGGGATCAAAGCCATCAAAGCCATGGGTGGCACCGTCATTGTGGAAGATACAAACACCGCCGCCTTCTCAGGGATGCCCCTAACCGCCATCAAAACTGGCTCAGTAGACTTCGTGCTACCGTTAGCAAAAGTTGCCCCGGCCCTGCTCACCCTGGTGGCAACCAGAGACTCTCAATGAACTCTTCCCAAGACGATCCAACAATTTTCGAAGCCCTCCTAGACTTTCTAAAACAAACCCGTGGATTTGACTTTAGCGGATACAAACGATCGTCATTACAGCGACGGGTCACCAAACAAATGCGGACCCATAACATTAAAACCTTTGGGGAATATCTGGACTACCTAGAGGTCCATCCCGAAGAATTCACAGCCCTGTTTAATACCATCTTAATCAACGTCACCTCGTTCTTTCGAGATCAGCCCGCCTGGGAGTACCTGTGGCATCAATTATTACCCAACCTCCTAGGGGAAATAGCCCCAAACAAACCCATCCGCATCTGGAGTGCAGGCTGTGCCTCCGGCGAAGAAGCCTATACCCTAGCCATGATCCTGGCGGAAATCCTGGGGCCAGTAAAATTTCGTCAGCGGGTCAAGATTTACGCCACGGATGTTGACGAAGAAGCCTTGGCAGAAGCCCGCCACGCCATCTACAGTGCCCAAGATCTAGACCCCGTCCCCCAGCACCTACGGGACAAATACTTTGAACCCCTGACAGAGAAGTATATTTTTCGAGCCGATCTCCGGCGCAGCGTAATTTTTGGTCGCCACGACCTGGTACAAGACGCGCCGATTTCTCGCCTAGACCTGCTAATTTGCCGTAATACATTAATGTATTTCAACTCTGAAACCCAGGGTCGCATTTTAGCCCGGTTACACTTTGCCCTCAATCCCCAAGGGGCGATCTTTTTAGGCAAAGCAGAAATGTTGCTCACCCATGCCAATTTATTTACCCCGATCAATCTGCAACATCGAATTTTTAATCGAGTCTCCAGTATCAGCATGCGTGATCGACTGCTAGTCATGGCCCAGGGGGGAGACCAAGACGCCAGCAATCGCCTAGCCGTGCAAGTGCGCCTTAGGGATGCCGCCTTTAACGCCAGTACGGTGGCCCAAATCGTAGTTGACGTTAACGGCCAGCTGATGATGGCCAACCACATGGCCCGCAGCTCCTTTAACATTGGCATTAAGGATCTGGGACGCCCCCTACAGGACCTGGAAATTTCCTATCGTCCCCTAGAGCTGCGATCCTTGATTGAGCTGGCATACAAGGAACAACAGCCCCGCCAGTACAAGGATGTGGCCCGTCCCCTGCCGGACGGCGACACCCAATATTTAGATGTGCAGCTAGTCCCCCTACAGGAAGACAGTAACACCTTTATCGGGGTCAACATTTCCTTCACCGATGTCACCCGCTACCACCAACTACAAACCGAGGTGCAGCGCTCCAATCAAGATCTAGAAACCGCCAACGAAGAACTTCAATCAAGCAACGAAGAATTGGAAACCACCAACGAAGAATTGCAATCCACCAACGAGGAACTGGAAACCACCAACGAGGAACTTCAATCCACCAACGAAGAGCTGGAAACCATGAATGAAGAACTCCAGTCCACCAACGAAGAACTGCAAACCATTAATGATGAGCTACGCCTGCGCACCGACGAAGCCAACCAGGCCAATGCCTACCTCAATTCTATTTTGGCCAGCATCAAAGCCGGAGTAGCGGTGCTCGATCGACAATTTAAAATCTTGACCTGGAACCATGAAACCGAAGACCTTTGGGGCCTGCGCACCGACGAAGTCGAAGGACAGTCCTTCTGGAATTTAGACATTGGCCTACCCGTCGATCAGCTGCGCGACGCCATCCGAGCCTGCCTCAATGGCAAAGACCGCATAGAAATAGTATTAGCCACCATCAATCGGCGTGGGCAGCCCTTTAACTGCCGCGTCACCTGCACCCCCCTAATCGGCATAAACCATGAGCGCCAGGGGGTCATCCTACTGATGGAGGAGGAGGAGGAAGCGGCGGCCTAGGACGACGGAGCCCCAGGGAACAAAGGGCTCCTGAATTCAGAAATAGCACTATTTTTCTATCCCAGGGAGTATTTTGAACCCCATGACCCTCTATTTGGATATTTTTGACCAAAAGTTCGAACAGGCACAACAACGAATCACCCAATTAGCCCAAAGAACTGAACAAGATAATGTATCCAAGGCTCTCCTGAGCCACACCCTAGATGAACTGGCCACGGCCCTAGAAGAGGTGCATGTGCTCTCAGAAGAGTTGTCTGAACAACATGGCCACCTCCAGACGGCCCATGGGGAAATCATGGCGGAACGTCAGCAATATTTTGAACTCTTTGACTTGGCCCCAGAGGGCTATATTGTCACCGATGCCCAAGGGATTATTCGGCACGTTAACCAAACGGCATTAACCCTGGTGGCACGACGCCAACGCAGTCTAATTGGCAAACCCCTGGGGGCCTTGATTGCCCAAGTCGATAGCCAGCGGTTTTATACCGTGCTCAACCAGTTAAATCAGGGCCAGATTTTTCCCAGTCTCGACCTCTGTCTGCATTCCTATCAACGACCGCTCATCGATGCGTCTTTTACCGTTGCCCCCATTAAAGATTATCGGTCTCAGTTGAAGGGGTTTCGGTGGTTGTTTCGAGACCTCACCCAAGAGCGAGCATCGGCCATGGCCCTCCAAGCTAGCGAGGCCCAATACCGAGCCATTGTCGAAGACCAAACCGAGCTAATCTGTCGCTCCCTAGGCGATGCTCGCATTACCTTTGTCAACCAAGCATTTTGCAATTATTTTAACTGCACCCCCACAGAGGTGATGGGCACTAGCTTTTTAAACCAGGTGGCCGGGGTGGAGCAAGCAGAGGTGATGCGACAATTGACAAACCTTAATCGGGACAATCCCATCATCACCCTGGAACATCGGGTCACCTTACCCAATGGGGAGCCCCGCTGGCAGTCGTGGGTCCATCGGGCCCTGTTTGATGAGCACGGTCACTTTTTTCAATTTCAGTCGACGGGGCGAGACATCACAGCGCAAAAGCACACCGATGAGGCTCTACGGCAGCAAGAGAACCACCTTCGCCGGGTAACAGATTCCCTGCCCATACTACTCACCTATGTGAATGGAAAGCAGCAGGTGATGTATGCCAACCGGGCCCATGAACATTGGTTAGACCTGAGTAGTACCGACATCGTGGGCCAGTATCTGTGGCAGGTCCTGGGACCAGACACCTATCGCCAGATTCGCTTCCCCGTGGAGGAAGCTCTGTCCGGCAATTATGTCACCTTTGAACAGGAGGTGACTTGGCCCCACCAGATGCCCTTTTGGGTCAGCGCCACGTTTGTGCCAGATCGCACCGTCTCGGGTCTGGTAAATGGCTTTTTTGGGTTGATTCACGACATTAGCGATCGCAAAGCCACGGAACAGGGAAAAGATCAGCTGATTTCCGTGGTCAGCCATGAACTGCGCACACCACTGGCCGCCATCCATGGAGCCCTCAAGCTACTCGCCCATGGTGCCGTTGACCCGCTGGCTGGGGAGGGCCAAAAGCTGATCACCGTAGCCGACAGAAATGCTCAACACATGGTGCAGCTAATCGACGACCTGCTCGACTTACAACACATTCACCTGGGCAAGCTGTCGATTACCCCCCAGGATTGCCCAGCCGCCGACCTCATCCAACGGGCCATGGATATGCTTCAAGGGATGGCCCAAAACCATAATGTCACCCTAGAAACCAGTCCCTGCCCAATGTCAGTATGGGCAGATTGCGATCGCATTGTCCAAGTCCTCACCAACCTCATGAGCAATGCCATCAAATTCTCTCCCGCCGGTGGCACCGTCGTCATCACCGCCACAAAAGCCGTCAATCCTCGCCTACCCTCCACCTCACCCCACGTCAGCTTCCAAGTCAGCGACCAAGGTCAGGGCATGCCCGCCGATACCCTAGAACAAATCTTTGCCGCCTTCCACCAAATTGACCCAGCCGATCCCCGCAATCGGGGCGGCTCGGGCCTAGGCCTAGCCATTTGCCGTGGCATCATCCAACAGCACGGAGGCACCATAGCCGCCGAAAGCGTCCTAGGCAACGGCACCGTCGTATCTTTCACCCTGCCCCACCAGGGCTATCAACAAAGCGACACATAAAGCTACAAAACAAGACTTCTAACCGTAAGATTTGTCATATTTCCCCCCAGGCAGCAGTCCCCCCATCAAGAAATCACACTACATTTAGATACAGACAAGGGGGCCCACACAAGAAATGGCATTACATCTGGATATTTTCAGTCAACAGTTTGACCAGGCACAACAACAGTTAGCCCAGTTACTACAGCAGGCTGAACAATGCGATGGCCCCAAATCTCTCCTCACCCAAGCCCTAGACCAGCTAACCAACGCCCTCGAAGAGACCCATGTCCTTTCAGAGGAACTGGCCGAGCAGTTTAACCAGCTACAATCTGCTCAGCTAAGCCTGACCGCAGAACGCCAGCAATACTTTGAACTCTTTGACCTCGCCCCCGATGGTTATATCGTCACCGATACCCAAGGAATTATCGGACACATTAACCAAACGGCAGCCAACCGCCTCAACCGCCGCCAGCGCTCCTCCATGGGCAAACCCCTGGCCGTCATGATCGCCCAGGCCGATATTCATGACTTCTATAAATTGCTCAACCAGCTACAAACCGGCCAGGCCCTACGCCAGATCAAACTACGACTGCAACCCTACCAAAAGCCTTCCCTCCACGCCTCCTTCACCATTGCCCCCATCAAAGACCATCAGTCCCAGGTGGTCGGCTTTCGCTGGTTGTTTCGCGACCTCACCCACCAGCGTCGGGCCACCATTGCCCTCGAAGAAAGCGAAGCCAAATATCGAGCCATCGTTGAAGACCAAACTGAACTGATCTGTCGCCTCATGGCCGACGGTCGAATCACCTTTGTCAATCAAGCCTTTTGCCAATATTTTGACTGCTCGTCAGAGTCTGTACTAGGGGATAGCTTTTTCACCATCATTGGCGAAACAGCCAACGAAAGGGCGATGAAACATTTAGCCATCCTAGATCGGCTCGACTTCGAAACCCCCACCCTTACCCTGGACCACCAAATCGCCCTACCCGACGGCCAACTTCGCTGGCAGCGCTGGAGGCATCGGGCCTTGTTTGACCGCAATGGCGACTTTTTTCAATTTCAGTCCACAGGCAGGGATATCACCGCCCAAAGGCAAGCTGAAGCAGCCTCCCAACAGCGGGAAGCCCAGCTAAAACTAGTCACCGATGTGCTGCCCGTATTTCTCACCTACGTTAATGCCAAACAACAGGTGATCTACGCCAACCGCACCGATAGACATTGGCTAGGCAAGCCCCGAGGCGGCATCCTACACCACTATCTCTGGGAAGTGTTGGGCCCAAAAGCCTATCAGCAAATTAGAATTTCAGTTGAAACCGCCCTGTCGGGCCAGCGCGTCAGCTTTGAGCAGGCGGTTACCTGGTCCCAGCAGCCCCCCTTCAAAATTAAGGCAACATTTGTCCCCGACCAGGCTGACGACGGTCAGGTCCATGGATTCTTCGCATTGGTTAAAAAACTAGATCCATAACCATTCATAACCAGAGAACTGATCCTAGGGAGGGAGATCTATACTGCAACATGGCCATTATTGATTATTTTGCCAGCTGATAATCTTCAGGGGTGTCTTTAAGTCATGACCATCAACTTGGATTCATTTGCCTACCAGTTGACATTAAGTCAGCAAAAATTAACAGACTTAATGCAACATGTGGGCCAACCCATGCCATCTCCTATCCTGTTTCAAGAGAGCCTTGAAGAGTTGTCAAATGCCTTTGAAGAGGTCCATGTTCTGGTCGAAGAATTAGCCTTGCAGTACGACCAGTTAAAGGCTGTGCAAGATACCCTCAGAACAGATCGAGAACAATATTATGAGCTATTTGATCTGGCCCCAGATGGTTATATTGTTACCGACCGAAACGGATTGATCCAACAGATTAATGCTACAGCCACTCGCCTGCTCAATCGTCGTCAACAGTTTTTTATTGGCAAGCCGTTGACGACGATCCTATCAATTTCCCAGCGCCCCCGACTGAATCAATTGCTCAGTCACCTCCGCCAGGGCAAAGCCCAGCAAAATGAAAATCTGTCGTTACATCCCCATAAAGGCATACCGTTCCAGGCTAGCTTCACCATTACAGTAATCCATGACTATCAAACTAAAATCATTGGGTTTCGCTGGTTATTTAGAGACTTGACCCCCCAGCAGCAGGCCACCATTGCCCTGCAAATAAGTGAAGAGCGCTACGCCACCCTAGCCGCAACGGTGCCGGTCGGAATTTTTCGCACCGATACCCAGGGGCACTGCATTTATGTCAATCAGCGCTGGTGTCAGATTTCTGGCCTGTCCCCAGAGGTCGTGCTCCAAGATAGATGGTTCCAAGCAATACATCCAGATGATCTACCGCATGTCACCACTGCCTGGGGGGAAGCGATGCCCAGAAATCGTTCCTTCCAACTGGAGTTTCGGTTTCAACATGCCAATGGCCAGGTGAAGTGGGTTTATGGACAGATTACCCCTGAAAAGAATGGCCAAAATAGCCCCATCGGCTATGTGGGGAGCATCACCGATATTACGGAGCTGAAACAGGCCCAGGAACTGCTAAGACACAATGCCCTGCATGATCCGTTAACCCACTTACCCAATCGCACCCTCCTATTGGAACGGTTGGAACTCACCCTGAATAGAGCCAACCGTAATGGCGATTACGATTATGCTGTTCTATTTTTAGATGTCGATCGGTTCAAGGTAATCAACGACAGCTTGGGTCATACCATTGGTGACCAGCTACTATCGGCCTTGGCGGGCAGACTAGAGGCTTGTATTCGCCGTTGCGATACCCTGGCACGCCTGGGCGGTGATGAGTTTGCGATTTTGCTAGAGGAAATTGATGGGCTCGATGATGCACTGGCAGTGTGCGATCGCATTCATGCCAGCCTCAAAACCCCGTTCAAGCTCAGCAGCTATGAAGTATTTGCCAACATCAGTATTGGCCTTGTGTGCAGCAGCGTCGGCTACGAAAAGTCG
>CALHGI010000125.1 GCA_938029995.1 uncultured cyanobacterium
CCAGGTGCGCTACATCCTAGAGGATGATGCTGGGGTATTGGCGGACTGTCAGCGGCTCCTACAATGTTCTCAACGGCTGCCTAAAACCTACTACTACCTAGGGCTAGCCCGTTATCGGCTGG
Organism: uncultured cyanobacterium; assembly: GCA_938029995.1. Lineage (GTDB taxonomy): Bacteria > Cyanobacteriota > Cyanobacteriia > Phormidesmidales > Phormidesmidaceae > Leptothoe. Next base: position 123 of record CALHGI010000125.1, read on the forward strand.
GCTATACCGAGAGTGCGCTCGCGGCGTTTTCCGAGGCCATTGCCCTGGAACCAGACGACCCCCAGGCCTATTTTCAACGGGGGGTGGCCCATGCCGATGTCCAGGACTGGAATGAGGCGGCCAATGATTTTCAAGTGGCATCCATGCACTACCAGGCCCAGGGAGATTTAGAAGGGTATCACCGCAGTTGCGATCGCATCCGCGCCCTGCGCCAAAACCGCCGCATTAAACGGGGGGCCCCTCTCCCTAGAACAGCCCCAGCCAGGGGAACTCCCTGGGCTCGTTTGGCCCAGTTTAACCGTTTACTGTTTGGCCTATTAGGCAACCCAGCCATCGAATTCCCCGCATTGTATGGTCACCTGAGCCAACAACAGGCTCTGCGGGTAGGATGCTTTCTGGCCATGTTGGGGTTAGTGGGGTTTAGCCTCGGTGGCTATGTCTACGTCATACAGTTTGCCGATGCCGCCAGTCCTGGCATTATGCTAGGCAGGCTATGGCTCGCAGGGTGCGTCACATTCTTCAGCCTGATTGGCCTATTAACATTTTCCCGACTATGGCTGCGCCGCCATGGCACCTGGGCTAGCGACACCTACATTGCCGGTGCCACCCTTCTTCCCATGGGCATGTTTATCCTGGCGAGTCCCATGGCGTTACCTTTGCCGTGGTTGTGGGTTTTACTATTTTGTATAGCCCTGCACCACACATTCCTGACGCTGTACAACGGTTGCCAACAGATTCACCATTACCCTGAAGTTGTTGCTACCTGGTTGACCCCCAGTTTTCTCTTTATGGGGATCTCCATGGGATATATCGCCTGGCATGCTTCGGCTTAGGACCCATTAGTCAAACTCTAACCACCCTGCCCCTAATTAATCGACGGCCTCAGCTTTCTCCATGTCTCCCTAGTGACAGGGGTAGAAGGGGGGAAGCTATAGCTTGGCGTCCATAGCTTGACGTCCATAGCTTAGTGTCCATAGCTATCGTCACTGAAGGTGTTCAGGGATATCGGGGATATTGATTAATCTGACAGCAGCCATAACTCTGTTCCTAAGCCTGAAAAAAGGATTGTTACACAGATAACAATCCTTTTTTGCCTAGCTTGTCTTTTCTCAGATTAGGCATAGGTCTGCCTGATAGCTCATCCGTAAATAAGCGGAATAATACTCTATCAATTGAGATAGACCCCAGGTATTTAAGCTAGATCGGTAAAAACTCCGGTGTCTCTATGGGAATGCTTTTGGGCAAAATTGTTACTGACCCCATCAAAGCTTAGGCTACGGAAAAGGGTAGTCCTTAAAGAGTAAAGATATCGCTAATGATAGCTGTAAGCTAAGACATATCTACTTAACAGAGCGATGTGTCCAGATGTCATCCCCTGAACTATCCTGTCCGAATTGTGAATCTGAGCGGATCGTTAAAAACGGCAAACCCCATACAGGTAAACAAAATCATAAATGTCGTGATTGTGGTCGTCAGTTCATTGCAGATCCTCAACATGCGCCTATCGATGAGGCCACCAAACGATTGGTGGATAAACGCTTACTCGAAAAACTTCCCTTGGCAAGGATTGCCCGAGTCGCTGAGGTGTCTGAAGGATGGCTCCAGGAATACATCAATGGCAAATACAAGAGCGTTCCACGTCATGTTAAGGTCGATGCTTCAAAAAAGGGCCATTAACCCTGGAATGCTATGAACTCTGGTCGGTTTGTAGGCCATAAAGGCAATGAACAGTGGGTGTGGTTGGCCCTCGACCGTGAGAGTCGTCGCATCGTGGGGGGGCATGTCGGTGACCATAATCGCCAGGGGACCGAGGCGTTATGGCAGTTACTCCCACCGTTCTATCGCCAATGTGCGGTGTGCCTAGCTACTTAGAACCTAGGTGGGACGTTAATTTCAAAGTGGATGTGATCATCATGACCACCGGCTCGGCGACACAGCCCCTTACTAATTAATGCCGGATCGTTGAAATAGAGTGTGTTTTTATTAACCCAGGGCTGAGCCCGAAAAGCCCTTAGAATTGCTTCGGTGGCATTACGGTCGTAGTTGGAGTTAGTCCATCGCGTTCCGCCAAACGTGCCCCCTTTTCGGGGCAGCACCACATCACCAGCATTGCCACTTTGGTGACCAGAATGGTCTGGAGTGCGGCCACCCCTCGGTAAACTCACATCATTAATTGCGATGGGGGCAATACTCGAACGATTTTTGCGATAGGCCAGCTCGTAGTGAATACCGGCAGCTCGAATAACATTGCTAATCCAGTCAATGCCATAGTCATGGCTGTCCCCCGGTTGGTCCAGCACTTCAACATTATAAAAACCAACACCTTGGCCCGGCATACGCATCCATCTAGGGGCATTGGCTATTTCCAAGAATCCTTGGGTTCTGCCACCGACATCTACACGACCATCACCTCGGAGAGTAGTGGAGCCCGAGATAGCGGCTTGAAACAGTTGAATGGCCTGAATCAGATTGTTGATGGAATTGCCTGCGGCAAAGTCATACCCCAGAGCCACTAACCGAGCCCGCACCAGTTTGACATCATTGGAACGGTTGCTGCCGCCGGAACCGACGCTAGCGCTAAGGGCCAGCTTCTTGGCCCCAGGGTGTTTTTCGATGTAGGGAGTCAGGGTGAGGGAGGCGATGTCGCTGGCTTGTCCGGCAACAACCTTAAGCCGACGCACCTGGGGTTTGGGCACTGCTAAAAAGACAGATTGAAAGGCCCATTGCTTATTAGCATTGACGGTCGTTGTAGCAACGGGCTTTTGACCGTTATCAATGTAGAGGCTCACGGTCTGACCCGCCAAGTCATCACTGGTCGTACCGGCTAGCTGATAAGGGTGATAGATTTTGACCTGATTCGGTACTTTAGTAATTTTGATTCCTTGATCCGTCGGTGATGCAGGGGTTGGGACAACGGGGCTGGGTGCGGGTGTCGGTGTCGTAACCTGTGGCGGAGTTGGCGACGGTGCGGGTGGAGTGGGTAAGGGTTTGGGTTCGCTGGTGCCCGTGCCCACGGAGACTAGGAAAAAGCCTGGTTCATCGTCGCTGGTGAGCCACTGTTTGAGTTGCTTAGTTCTAAAGAAGGTTTCGCCTTCTATATTGCCCTGACGGGGGGATTTATCAATTTTCTGACGGTAGTAACCACCTTCCATTAGATAGATGGCTTTATCAGTTTCCTTAATCCAGGTCCCCATGGGTCCTCCAACCGATACTGAATAGATGTAAAGAGGTCAGTGGCCGCTGCTGATTTAGGGGATGCATCGATCAGTTGAAATGCAATAAATCACGATTTCTCAGATGAAACCATCCCAAGGAGCAGCAACGCCAAAACCTATTAAGCTAAGGCTCCTGCAGATGT
>CALHGI010000126.1 GCA_938029995.1 uncultured cyanobacterium
GCCGAAGAACTCACCTATGGCACCGCCGAAGGCGGCCGGGACGACCGGCTAAAGCTCAACCTGCTATGGCAGCAAATGAACCGCCCCTTAGCCGAAGTGCCCCTCAAGCAGCGCTGGTCCATGCTCCAAGCCAAAACCCTAATCGAAAAAGAGCCCGACGCCTACAGCGCCCTAATCAACGCCATGGCCGAACGCCGTCCCGTGGACGAATGCTGCGAATTGATCGAGCAAAATCTGCAATCAGCGGAGGCATAACCCCTCGTTCCACGGCACATCTCCAGACACATTTCCAGACACATTTCCATATATTGGCCCATGCCTGGGGCCACCTTCGTGGGAACGACTGGGGCAGCTCCTATCCCTTAAAAGCATTGAGTTATAGTGCCACTGTGATACGCAAACGACCCCATGCGTCAGGTCGTTTGCCATGTAAAACCATTGCCGTTTTATCAAACTTGATGCAACATCAGTCAGAATGGTAAAGCTCGGTATCAACTTAAGCTGAAAATACTGACGGTGGAAGAATTCAGCAGTCAATATTCAGGAAGTAGTCGCAACCCGACTGCTGGCCCACCGGCCTCTTCCTAGGGACAGCCTCCACCTATCGTTGATACATCCATATCCGCCAACCATAAGTCCGCCAAGCGCGCTCCTTAAAAATGTCTACGTCAAAGCCTGGGTTAAAAAAATCAGTCACCACCGGCGCTGGAATTCGCCAAGCCTTTCTCAAATTCTACGAAGATAAAGGCCACGCGATCCTGCCCAGTGCGTCCCTGGTGCCCGAAGATCCCACGGTTTTGCTAACCATTGCCGGCATGCTGCCCTTCAAGCCCATTTTCCTGGGGCAGCGCAAATCCCCCGTACCTCGGGCCACCACCTCCCAGAAATGTATCCGCACCAACGACATTGAGAATGTGGGCCGCACCGCGCGCCACCACACCTTCTTTGAAATGCTGGGTAATTTTAGCTTTGGCGACTACTTCAAAGAACAGGCCGTGGCCTGGGCCTGGGAGCTATCCACCAACGTATTTAAGCTCGATCCCAAAAACTTGATTGTCAGCGTCTTTCGTGAAGATGATGACGCCTTTGCCATCTGGCGCGACCAGGTGGGTGTGCCCGTCAAGCGCATCATCCGCATGGACGAAGCCGATAACTTCTGGACCTCTGGCCCCACCGGCCCCTGCGGCCCCTGTTCCGAAATTTACTACGACTTCCATCCCGAGCTAGGCGACGACGACATCGATCTAGAGGACGACACCCGGTTTATTGAGTTCTACAACCTGGTCTTTATGCAGTACAACCGGGATGCCGACGGCAACCTGACACCGCTGGCCGCCCAGAATATCGACACCGGCATGGGCCTGGAGCGCATGGCCCAGATTCTGCAAAAAAAGCCCAACAACTACGAAACCGACCTGATCTTCCCCATCATCAAAACTGCGGCGGACATCGCCAAGGTGGACTACTTCAAACAGGATGAAGCGGCGCAGATTTCCCTCAAAGTCATTGGTGACCATGTGCGCTCCGTAGTCCATATGATTTCCGATGGCATCACCGCCTCTAATGTGGGTCGGGGGTACATCTTGCGGCGGTTAATCCGTCGTGTCGTTCGCCACGGTCGCCTGCTCGGCATCGAAGGAGCCTTCGTTAATCCGGTGGCCGAAAGCGCTATTTCCCTCTGTGAGTCCGCCTATCCAGACCTGCGGGAACGGGAAAGTGTAATCAAATCTGAGCTAGAGCGGGAAGAGGCCCAGTTTCTCAAAACCCTAGAGCGGGGTGAGAAACTGCTGGCGGAGATTCTGGAACGTAAGCCCAAGCAAATTTCTGGCGAAGACGCCTTCAAACTTTACGACACCTTTGGGTTTCCCCTGGAGTTAACCCAAGAGGTGGCCGAAGAAAACGGTATTACCGTGGACGTGGCCGGGTTTGAAACCGCCATGGCCGCCCAGCGAGAGCGAGCCAAGAGTGCCCATGAAACCATTGATCTCATGGCCCAGGGTAGCCTCAGCCAGATGGGTATCGACTCCACTGACTTTTTGGGCTACACCGACGTTACGAGCCAGAGTACGGTGAAGGCCATTTTGGCCAATGGTGAAACGGTGGATACCGCCGAGGCTGGTACCGAAGTGCAGCTGGTGCTAGACCAAACCCCCTTCTATGCCGAGTCCGGTGGTCAAATTGGCGACCGAGGCTATCTCGCTGGCGATACCCTGGTGGTGCGCATCGAGGATGTGCAAAAGGACAACAACTTATTTATCCACATCGGTCGGGTGGAGCGGGGTACCCTCGCCGTCGGCGATAGCGTCAGTGCCCAAATCGATCGCGCCTGTCGTCGTCGGTCCCAGGCCAACCATTCCGCCACCCACCTGCTCCAGGCCGCGCTGAAGAAACTGGTGGACGATGGCATTTCCCAGGCCGGTTCCCTCGTCAGCTTTGACCGTTTGCGGTTTGACTTTAACTGTCCCCGTGCCCTCACCCCGGACGAAGTGCAACAGGTAGAAGCCCAGGTCAATACCTGGATTGCCGAGGCCCACGGTGCCCAGGTGGCAGAGATGCCCATTGCCGATGCCAAGGCTAAGGGCGCCACCGCCATGTTTGGTGAGAAGTATGGCGATGAAGTACGGGTGGTGGATTTCCCCGGGGTATCCATGGAGCTGTGCGGTGGTACCCACGTGGGCAACACGGCCGAAATCGGTGTGTTTAAGATTATTACCGAGGCGGGCATTGCCGCTGGGGTGCGCCGCATTGAAGCGGTGGCGGGTCCGGCGGTGCTGGAGTACTTAAATGTGCGCGATCAGATCGTGAAGGATCTAGGCGATCGGTTTAAGGCCAAGCCCGAGGAGCTAGTGGACCGCATTACCAACCTACAGAGCGAACTGAAAACCACCCAAAAAACCGTCGATGGTCTCAAATCTGAGCTAGCTCTGCTGAAGTCTGATCAGCTGCTAGGTCAGGCCGAATCCATGGGCGACTTCCAGGTGCTGGTGGCCAACATGGGTGAGGTGGATGCGGACTCGCTGAAGACAGCGGCCGAGCGACTGTTGCAAAAGCTAGGGGATGGTGCCGTCGTCCTCGGTTCCATCCCGGCGGCGGGTAAGGTAAGCCTAGTGGCGGCGTTTAGTAAGCCTGCCATGGATAAAGGGCTGAAGGCGGGCAAGTTTATCGGCGGCATTGCCAAGATTACCGGCGGTGGCGGCGGTGGTCGGCCTAACTTTGCCCAGGCAGGTGGTCGCGATGCGACAAAGTTGCCTGAAGCATTGGATGCGGCGAAGAGCCAGCTACAAGAAACCTTGGCATAGGGTAGGGTGAGGCTTCTTCCCACGGGTTAACCACCTTGGGGATTTGGTGCGTCTTTGTGCAATGGATCACAACGGCTATGGGCCGCAATGCAATGGGTTGAGATCTTTCAAGATCTTTCAGCCCATTGTGCTATCTCACGACAGTCCTCGGGAATAGGGGATTTCAATCGTAAAGCTTGTTCCTGTTGCTGGAGTCGAAACACATTTGAGGGTGCCCCCATGGTTTTCAGTAATAATTTGATAGCTAAGGGACATGCCTAAGCCGGTCCCTTGACCAATAGGCTTTGTGGTAAAGAATGGATCAAAGATATGGGTTTGTATTGTCTCAGGAATGCCTGGGCCATTATCAGTAATACAAATGGAGATGTGTTCATCATCAGATTGGTGAGTGATGATGGTAATCTTGCTCGGTGCTTGGTGCATCTCATCTGACGTACGACCCTGGTCTCGCTCGTCGAGGGCATCCAACGCATTCACTAAGATATTCATGATGACCTGGTTTAGCTGCCCAGCGAAGCATTCCACCATGGGCAGATCACCATACTGTTTCACGACTTGGACCGTAGGACGAGAATCTGTTGCTCTCAAACGGTGTTCTAGAATGATTAAAGAGCTGTCAATGCCCTGGTGAATATCGACGGCTTTGCATGCAGCTTCATCTAAACGGGAGAATGTACGTAGTGAGCCTACAATCTCTCGAATTCGCTCGGCACCCATGCCCATGGAGTCCATCATTTTTGGCAAGTCTGCCTTGAGAAAGGCTAAGTCAATATCCTCAATAGCTGTTGCAATGGTGGGTGTAGGTTCAGGTAAATGTTGCTGATACAAGGCAATTAGATGTAGCAGGTCCTGGGTATATTGCTCAAGGGGGGCAAGGTTGCCATAAATAAAGCTGACCGGATTATTAATCTCATGGGCGACACCCGCAACCAATTGTCCCAGGGAAGACATCTTCTCACTTTGAATCATGTGGAGTTGGGTTTGTTGCAGTTCTTGCAAAGCCGCTTCTAACTGTTGGGCATTTTCCTGTAATGTTTCTTCTGTTTGTTTCTGAGCCGTAATATCGCGAATAATGGTAGACAGATACTCTGGGCTACCGTCTGAGGTTTGGTGAGCAATAATCACTTGGGAAACGGGGATTTCCCGCCCTGTACGTGAAATTATTCCAGCTTCTCCTTGCCAAATGCCTTCTTTTATCGCGGTTGGAATACCTTCTTCTAGAATAATTGGTTTTACCCAGTCAGGTAGTAGCGGTGCCAGGGGGAGACCGACAATATTTTCATCAATGGGTATTTCAAACATGCGACGACCGGCCGCATTGATGTATTGTTGTCGACCCTGCATATCGGCTATGGCAACAAGGTCAGAGGTGGCTTCTAAAATGGCTAGTAACCTTGCC
>CALHGI010000127.1 GCA_938029995.1 uncultured cyanobacterium
GGGGGCATTGGGGTAGGTGCGTTGAATGTTCTCCCAATAGTCTGGATTTTCAAGTTTGCCCAGGATTTTCAGGGGAATTTTGGTGGCCTGGGCGGCGGCCACCGCATCTTCTAGACCTTTTTCAGGGGAGATGCGGCCTAGCCATACCAGCTCTGGTTCCGGGGTTTGGCAATAGTCATATTGGCTGAGATCAACGGCACTGCTGAGTAATTGCCATGTGAGCCCAGGGGGAAACGTATCCACTTGGGTTTGGGTATAGGCCCCCAGGGTGCCGGGAAATTTTTCATGGGTTTGGGTAATGGCCCGATCCATTACCCGGCTAAGGGAGCCCATGCTGACGAAGTGGGCAATGGGGACATCAAAAAATGATGTTAGGTAAAAGGGGAGCCAGTCGTAGGCAAAATTAACGATGAGATCGTAGCTGTGTTGTACCTGGTGGGCGTAGTGCCATTGGTTGGCGAGGACGGCGTTATCCACCATGATGGCCGGGGTGTTTTGGCCCTGGGTGTGGGCGGTGGGCTGGAGGGTGCCAGGAATTTGGATCAGCTGTGTACTTTGGCCTGGAGTGCTGATGTGGGAGCTTTCGGGGGCTGCGACCGTAACCTGGTGGCCACGCTGGGTCAAGGCCGTAACCAAATTCACCACCGTCAATTCCACCCCGCCACCTAACCCCGAACCTAGGGGCCCAACCGGGGTAGAGACAAACAATAATTTCAAACACCGTGCCATGGCTATCGCTTCGATTTAGCCCTATGACCCTACTAGATTATGTCGATCATTGTGCTGGTTCCATGGCCGAGCACACCTTCAGGTCGTAACGGTTAATTTTTGAGATTCTCCATTCCATCGGGCAATAGCTCTGAGCCAGGGTGAGAGGCCTCCAGGGTATTGAGCGATGATTTGAGCTTAGGGGCCTCGCGAATGCGATTGAGCTGGCCCAATGCCCATTCTGCTGTTCGACGCACTTCAGGATCTTCATCCTCTGTGGCATGGCCAAGCATCTGACTAATTTGGGTTACCAAGTCATAGACGCGGGTCAAGTCACGGATCGCATTTTTGCGCACATCGGGATTATCATCCTGGAGTGCAATGGCTAGGGCTCGGTTTAAGGGTTTCAAGGAACGAATGCCAATTTCTGAAAGCGCCGCCAGAATCAGGCTTTTTTCCTTGGAGTCAGCATCTACCATGCCGTTGACCAGGTGCTGCACAGCGGATGAGTTACCCCGTTGACCCAACTCCCAAATCGCTTTTCTCCGTTTGGCCGGATCGGCTACCTGCAAACTGGACACCAGCTCATCCATCACATCGACTTTTGCTAGTCGAGTAGTGGCGCTAACCGACTGATCCGTCGTGAGGGCTGAACCGTTATTGACCATGGAATTCGGTTGGGGCACTACTACGCCACGGTCGTGTTCGTGGCGGCCCCCCCCATTGGTTGCCACATGGGGATCGAAGGTGGTGGAGAGAGCCGATAAATTCCCTTGGGGGACTTCATTGGGAATAGATCCCCAGGGGGATTCGTCAGTGTCGCCATCGGCTCCTGGTTTTCCCCGATTCGCTAAAATAAAGCCAATGCCAAAACTGCCTAGGGCGGCAATCAGCGCTAATCCTGGCCACAGTAGTCGTCCCAAACCTGGTGAAGCTGGGGTGTCGATCGGGGGCTCCTCGGTCGTGACAATATCAGCCGTATTAATGTCCGTTGCCCCGCCGCCGGTGGTGCTCTGGGGCCGGTCGAGACCTGTGGCTGGTGAAACCTGCTCGCCAATCCTGGTTTCTTCAGCTGCCGTATTGCTGGATGTATCGCCTTCTGGCCCACCTGAGGCATCAGGTGAGGCGTCAAGATTACTGGCGGGCGCTCCCTGGGCAGAGTTACTGAGGGCTCCGGGCGAGGCTGGAGCGTTGCCTGGGGCTGCTTCTAAATCGAATAGTGGTTGTCCCCCTTCTTGCTTGAGGGATTGAATGGCGGCTTCTGTAGCCGGTCCAAAGATGCCGTCAATGGGACCGTTGTAATATCCGCGCCTTTGTAAATCCTGCTGGATGGCCTTCTTTTTTTCCGTATGCTGCTCGGATATGGTGCTTTGCAGGGGGGCACTGGCCGGTGAGGTGCCAAGGTTAGGTACAGCCTGCCCCGTATCAACAGCAGCATTTGGATCAACCGCCGAAGACTGGGCGATTAGCTGGGGACTGGCCTGGGCGCGCAGACTTTCCACAGGGACTGTGAGGGCTGCTAGGCTGGTCAAAAATACTAGGGTAGAGCGCCAAATCATAGTTAGTTCTATATCCAGTATCTGTGTCTTGCTAGGTACTAAGTAGTACGGACTGTTTAGATTGACTATTCAGTGGGACAACTGGAGATGCTTGTCAAATCTATACAAGAATTAAATTATTTTAGCGTTTGAAAATCGTCTCTATGCCTCTGTGAGCGCGAGTTATGGAGCATGATAGGACGTCTAAATAATTAAACCGTTGTTTTAATCAATGGACGCAAATACGGTGAAATGAAAAATAATAATAATGATTTTACCTTACCCAAAGGTACCCAAAATCGATGCGTTATGGGGGCAGCCCTCTGTATCTAAGTACACGGAGCTCCCACAATATGGCTTTACCAACTTGAAGCCAATACTAACTTAAATAACTGGATGATATGCCAGCCTACGTATCAAGACTCTTTAGGCTATGGCATATCTATATGAAGGATGTATGTGGTAGGGGGGCCTAGGCTAGGTACTTTATTCCTCTCCGGTG
>CALHGI010000128.1 GCA_938029995.1 uncultured cyanobacterium
CAACAGCTGGTCTACCGTCTGCTATCGTCAGAAGCCCGCATTGAAAGCGGTCGCCTCCGCACTGGGCGCATTGGCCAACATGAGTGGGAACCCCTCGGCCATGCCATTAGCTCCCTATCGCAAATCCCCATTTTTATTGACGATACCCCCAACATTTCAGTGACTGAAATGCGCTCCAAATGCCGACGGCTCAAAGCGGAAAACGGCGGAGCATTAGGGCTGATTCTGATCGACTATCTGCAGCTAATGGAAGGCAGCAGCGATAACCGGGTGCAAGAACTCTCCAAAATTACCCGTTCGCTCAAGGGCCTCGCACGGGAATTAAATGTCCCCATTATTTCTCTCTCCCAGCTCAGCCGCGGTGTAGAGTCACGCACCAACAAACGGCCCATGATGTCAGACCTGCGGGAAAGTGGATCGATTGAGCAGGATGCTGACTTAATTATGATGCTCTACCGAGAAGAATATTACGATCCAGATACCCCCGACAGAGGTCTGGCGGAAGTCATTATCGCCAAACACCGTAATGGTCCTACAGGTACCGTCAAGTTGTTATTTGAACCGCAATATACCCTATTCCGAAATTTGGCAAAGCCTAATTCATAAACAAAGGCTGACTATATCTTAATAACTCAAGCCTTAGCTACAATGTGAGCGTCCCAGTTTCACAAGCACTGACACCATGAATGCGACAAACAAGATCGTCCTTTGGGCGCAATGAGAAGTCATTACTGAAGATGGTGAACTTCTGGGATGGGTTAAAACAACCGTCTTCAACCCTAATGATAATCAGTCAGCCACAATCGTTATTATTCCTTTTCAGATTTTTTGGCTACCTGAAGCAATTACTGGCAGCTACCAGCTGTCAGCCTCTGAAATAGTCTGGTCTTCAGATAAGTCCGCCAAGGTTGCCCCCCAAAATCAACGCTTAATAACCCGTGCAGGGGCTACAAATAGACTATGCCAAACAAAAGTTGGTCTACTTCAACGTCTTGGATTAAACTTAAATCCGAGTGAATGGAAAAACGATAATTCTCCTTCACAAGACTCCTCGTCTGATCAAACATGCGATGACGATGATAACTGGGGTGACTGGGATGACAATGGTTTTGCACCAGTACCGACAGGACGCCCACCCAATCCTGGCCCGATAGACTATGAATTAGAGCTGCCGCTAGACTAGCAGTCATTGCTGATTGAGAAGAGAATCAACAACGCTATTAGACAACACATCAGTGATGGATGGCCAAGCCTGGCATGCAGACGCAAACTCGCTAATTTCAAACGTTGGATATCACCAGATCTCCCGTCAAATTACTTTATGGATCAGCTTGCCAAGCGGACATAAATGTCTGATAGCCCAAAGCATCAGCCCAAACCCAAAGCAGCCTAAAGTAGACCAAACGCTGCTGCTCAGACAACGTCGCCTCGCCATAGAGATGACGCAGTTGGGTCACCAGACGAGGAATTTTCTCTTCAGTCGCCCCTTTTTCTATGGCCTCAGCAGACAATTTAAGATCAGTCATATCCTGAGAGTTGACTACAATATGCCACAGATGCTCAATAGCAACAGGATGTCCGGGTTGAAGTTGATTGAGCTGACGCGCCAGCCGCAGGCGGTTGCGATCGCACCCCTCCCTGGCCAACCGAGTTAACAATGACTCCACCAACCGAGATGGCTCCGATAGACGATGCTTTTTCCGTCGCTTGAGACGGCGGGCCTTAGAATTGCTCTCTTGAGCATTCGCACTACACGATATCAACGGGTGCTCAGGCTGAACCAGGGCCAAGGCCTTCATGGTCGCCTGGGAGCCAGGCTGGGCCACCAACAATTTCTCCAGCGTCTCAATGGGTAACGGATGAGCCCCAGAGACCCTAGCCAATCTTAAGGCCGCTTTCCGTTGGGTGGCCGCAGCTGGCACCGTTTGAATAATCGTTGTCAACACCTCCACCGCCAGGGGATGCCCAGGCACTAATATCCCCAAATGGCGCGCCATGTCCATTTTGAGAGAATCACTACGCACCTCTGACAACAGGTTTTCCAGGGTTGTCACCGCCACCTTGCTCTGGGGCACATAGCTGCGGCCCAAACTGTAGGCCGCCATCCAGCGATCAAACAGATCCTGGGTGGAATCTTGAGCCAACCTTTCCAACCGCTGGGACACTCGCCCCAAATCTGACTCCGCCAGGGCCGCCTTAGCCGCTTCAATTAACAAAGGTGACACTTTGCGCGTCAGGTTAAAGCGCCACTCAAAAAGTCTCTGGATAATGTCGTCCCCATGGGGACAGTCGCCATGTTCCCCCAGTGCTCGCCCCGCCAACAACCAGGTACGATACTCAAAAAAGTGACCACAGCCATCGCTGAACCGGATCAGATTACCAATCAATTCATTCTTGGCAGCAGCCGGAATATCACTCCGGCCCAACCACAGCAAAATTACCGTTTGCCATTGGGGTAACACCATGGGCAGCCCATGGTCTGTCACCGTCGTAAACCGCTCCCATTGATCCATGGCCTGGGCCGCAAAATAATCTCGAAACGTCCCATGGAGAAAACCATAGACCTTCTCCCCCGTAGGTGTGGGTACCGGGAACAACCACCCCAGCTGTACAGCCTGCTCAAACCAAGGCAAGTCTTCTGGCATCAGCGTCTGCATCACTTGGGCCAAGGTAAACTGCGCCGTAGCAGCCTGCAAAGTCGCCATGGCCAACTTAGACAGCACCTGGTTAATGCGATGTTGATCGAGGAGAGAGGTGGGAAAAGAATCTTGTTGCCAGTCGTACAGGGCAATGACAAACTGCTGATACAACTGATATTGGGTTACCGGCAGTTGACCACCGCTGCCCAACTGACAGAACAACACAAGCCGCAGAGGATTGCGCAGGTTGTTCCGCAGACGCCTGTGCTCTGGCAATGACAGGGTTTGACATAACGACTCTCCCACCTCAGGCTGCTGGGCGAACCATTGCCGAATAAAGGGCTTAATTTGCTGGCCATAGCTTTCATACCCCAACAATCGATAGGTCGGTAAATGGCCCAGGGCATTTTTACCCGCATCCCACAGGTTCAAGCGACAGGTGAGCACCATGGGACCATGGCCGAGCCAACCCCGCAGTTGTTGGGCTAGGCGAGCGAGCGCAACGCTACCCCCATCCGCCATTTCATCTACCCCATCTAGCAGCAGCCACCCATGGCCCTGCTCTATTAGCGCCACCAGTTCTGCCTGGACCTCAGGCGGCACCGTCCGTTTGCCCAGGCACAGCTGGAGCCAATCCCCCAAAATATAGTCTTCTAAGCTAGTCGCCCCCACCTGAGCTAGGGGAATGACAATGGGAATATCGGTGGACGTTTGCTCCAGGATTTGCTGGGCCAACTGCTGCAACAGGGTACTTTTACCCGCCCCCGGTTCACCCACAATGGCCAGGTGTCGACTCGGCGGGAGCTGCCCCATATGATTAAACAGCTCACTGGTAGCCATCGGCATCGCTTCAGACTCTGATGGCAGCCGATGCTCCACCAAGGTTAAGGGCCTATGGAGATCAGCCGGATCAATCCGACGGGTCCCCTGCTGGGGAAACAACCGAGAGATCATCCCCTGGTGGGTAGTGGCCAACAGCTGCTGGCACCGCTGCTGCCACGGGTTAGGTGTCGCCAGCGGCTCCATGCTCGCCTGGGACAAGGGGGCTTCCGCTATGGCCACCCCCCGGCGCCGCTGCTCCCAAGTTTGGTTAAACCGATCCATGAGGGCGGTGCGATCGCGGCGATGACACCCCAGGGTAATCGTAAAATGCCACACATCCGAACCACGACGGCTGGTGCGATTATCCTCCAGCAAGAGCACATGGTGTTCTAAATGATGCAGCCCAGTTTTGATTTGGGCCTTGGACAGGGCCTGCTCCTGAGATATCAGCTGGGATAGGGCCTCTAGGGTACGAAGCTTAGTGCGAACAATCAGCTGGCGATCCGTTGCCCAGTGTAGATTGAGCTGAGATCGCAACCGCTCTAGCATCCCATCATCACTCACCTCTAACTCATCATTGCCATAGTCCACCAGCATCATTAGCAACGCTAACGTGCGCTTTTTTGCCGCAGGACCATAACTTAATTTTGGCAAAGTTGAGGTCCCCCCCTAACTCACGGACTACCCCCAATTGTAAAACGCCTATGGGTCAAAGCTTTTAGCCATAGACACAGGCATTAGCTTGGGGGTAAACAGCCTGACTATTCTAAACATGTCGAGGGTCAAACAGGTTGCGAAACCTAACCCACCACCGACACCCAAGTGACAGTAGCTCAGTGGATAGAGCGCCTAACACTCCTTTTTCACCACTTATCCGCCAGGATCTGGATCCCTCAGGGTCCAGATTCCCCAGGGTCGACGAATCAGGATTATCGCCTTCTAAGCGGGAGGTCGGGGGTTCGAATCCCCCCTGTCACGCCTGGAGTAGGTCGCTTAACAAGTAAAGCGCAATTTTGCCCTAAGGGCCGCAGGACAAAGGTTATCGCTGGTTATCGACTCCCCTTTATCCGACGAGATGCGGGTGCAACTCCCGCTCTACTCCCTAGACCCTCTCGGTCTTTCACCCACCCAAGTGCTTGACCCCTAACGGGTCATCAATGTTTCTCACAACCCATTCAATCCTTGCCCAGGAGGGCCGCACCATGGCATCAAACTATTCCTTCTTTACGCAAACCACGGCCACTAACCAAACTCAGCCCATTCCCGGTCGTCAGACCGACATGGTCCAAGGCAGATCCGGTGGTTACCAGTTCAAAATTGATCTGTGGCAACAATTACGCCGTTGTTTGTTGCTCGGGACGGCCCAGGGTAGTTTCTACGCCGACAAACATGAGCTAACCGAAGAGTTTTCCCATGTGGTCACCAAAGCCGTAGCCACCAATCCCAAGCGTACCGCCCAGGAAATTCTGTATGCCAGCGACGGCCATGCCATCAACAACAGCGCCCCCCTATTTGCCCTCGTATTGTTGTCCATGGGAGAACCCCCCGCCGCCAAGCAAGCTTTCCAAGAGATCTTTTTGCAGGTGGTACGCACCGGCAGTCATTTCTATGAGTGGCTTAACTATACCCGTAGCCTGCGGGGCTTTGGTAAGCTCATCCGCAGCTGTGGTCAGCGCTGGCT
>CALHGI010000129.1 GCA_938029995.1 uncultured cyanobacterium
TGGGGGCGGTGTTGAGTAGGGGTGCGATCGCAAGTGCCTCGGCTTCGGCCCCTGGCAACCCCACCAGAGGCAACGGGGGACCCCCCACCCGAAAGGGCACGGCAGGCATTTCAGGATTACCCACAATCACCGCTGAAGCAGCTTTCCCACGATCAATCCCAATCACCAAGGCCTGACCTGATTGATTGGTCGACCGTTGTTGCAAAAAATTGAGGGTTTGCAACGACGGGGCCGTACCCAGCGTATGCGATTCAATGAGATATGTCCCCCGATCATTTTGCAAAGCCGGAAAAGGAACTAAAAACAACTCGCGATGGGGCACCACCACCACCTTTTCCGTTGGAGACTCAGGTAAATATTGGGCAATGGGCTCAATGGTAAGCCCATAAAGTCGTTTTAACTCAGCCTGGGCAGACTGGGGTGACTCGGCCGTGGGCACATCCCCCTGCCATGGGTTAAACCCTCGCACCCCCAAACTATCCTGACTAGCCGCCAGCATCACCTTGAGAGAATCAGGCTGCTGCGCTAGATCCACCTGCTCAAAGTGAATCTCTCCCGTTGGTTTCACCACCCAAATAAACAACGTCTGATCATCAAATCGACTACGGCCCGGGGAAGGGCTACGAATAATGGAATATTGAACAAAGGTGGTTGCCTGTTGTTGAGCCAGGGATTTAATTTGGCCGATATTCAAATTAGCAAAGGGAATGGGAGACTCTGTTGTTAATGTTTGCTTTGCCAACAATTCAGCAAACGCCCTGGCCCGTCCCCGTTCCGACACCACTAACGCCGCTTCAATATCCCCCTGTTCAATCAACACCTGTTGCAGCTGATCATAGAGATAGGACTGGGTATCAAACAGGGAGACTTTATTGATATCCTGGAGCCCCGGTTCTAACGCTTCAAACTGCTCCAGTGCCCCATACAAAGTCTTTTCCGCCCGTGGCAGATCTCCCCTCAGCCGATCAATCTGGGCCAAGCCACTCAGCGCCGTAATTTGCCCCACTTCATCATAGTTATGCCGGGCCCAAGCATAGGCATCGCCGTAGTGCTCCAGCGCCTTCTCACTCTCCTGGAGAATGACATAGAGTTGTCCTAAATGGCTCAGGCTACGGCTATAGGCTGGCCCCACATACTTATCACGGTATCCCAGGGCTTCAGTAAATGTTTCAAGGGCCCGACTAAACTCTCCCTGCTCGGCATACAGTTCTCCTAAACTGTTCAAAATTTTAGCTAATTCGTGCCATTGTCCCTGGGCAATGGCAATCTCCCGCGCTTCAAGATAGGTATCCCGTGCTTGGCCATAGTCCTGTTGCTGCAAATAGACATGCCCTAAGCCATTTAAGTATCGAGGCACACCCTGCCAATAACCAACAGATTTTGCCGCCGCTAGGGCTGTTTCATAGGCGGCCCCCGCCTGGGAGTAGTTACCCAGGGTGTAATGGATATTGCCAATTTCCCCCACAATTCTCGTCCGATCCACCCGATCCGAGCTCTGGGAGAGCGCTGCTTGTAACGTATCCAAAGCCCGGGTGTACTGCCCAGTGTGGTGATAGACCTCCCCCAAGGCCAGGGCCAACCGATTTTGTTCTGAAAAATCCTTCAGGAGGCCGCGCTGCACCTGTCGTAGTCGTTGCCAACTGCGAATGACATTTCCCTGTTCTAGCCAAATCAGCCCCTGCATCAGGAATTCACGATTACGCTGGGGGGCCGCCGCCGACAAGGAAATCCGGTCCACCTGATTGAGAACTTGTTGGGCCTGGTTATACTGCGCCAGTCGATAGTGGGCAAAGCTCAGATCAATCAGACTCTTGTGCTCACCCACCGCATCACCAGCACTGCGATATAGCTCAACTGCCATTTCCAACGGCCGAATAGCCGCCCGACTATTGCCCAGTTGTAGGAACGATTGCCCTTGCTGGTATTGCATCTCAGCTGACTGGGCAGACTTGGCCTCAGTCCGGTGGGGCAGCCGTGCTGATTGAGCGGCCACCGTCGGCATTGTCCCTAGCCATAGACCAACACCCAGTGCCCAGCCCAACGTTTGAAAACCTGTCATATAACTCTCAACTCTGTGACAACCCAAGGTCGTTTATACCCAAAACAATGAATGTCACCCCAAGGATCTAACCGTCTAGATCTATTCTTTTCTACAATCCCACAAGGGCAGTTTAAGGAAGGATTAGGGATTTGCACAAAAATTATCCCCCCGGAGAGAAGGGGGAGCACTGAAGCACTTTTATACAATAGCTGCTATAATATGAACCTCTCGGGGACCCGCCGGTTGGTTACCCATAGTGACCTAGCGTCACCGAGAAAACTCTTGAACCGTTTGCATCTCCCAGAACTAGGATTTCCTACTTCATTCAAGACATTCATTTATCCAGCCCGGACCGGAGCCAGCCAATACGACAGCTGATGGGGCAAGATTGGAGCAACTACATACATGCCATTTGATACCCTCGGCCTTTCCGCCGAACTCCTGCATGCCGTCGAAGAGCAGGGATATACAGAGCCGACACCGATTCAAAGCGAGGCCATACCTGTCATTCTCAGCGGTCGCGATGTCATGGCCGCAGCCCAAACCGGCACCGGCAAAACCGCAGGCTTTACCCTGCCCATGTTGCATCGGCTGAGCCAGACCCCGATCCCCAAGGGTCGCCGTCCCGTGCGGGCATTGGTA
>CALHGI010000130.1 GCA_938029995.1 uncultured cyanobacterium
TGGGACCTTAATATGGCAAGTGCTGTACTGGCCCTTATAGGTCAACAGCTTACAGGCAACAACGGGCATCGGAAACTCACAGGGGTGGTAACTCTAGCATTCCTGAACTTCGATTGAAATCAACCTATTTCAGTGCCAATCATTACCCATAGACGGCAACAATGGCAGACAGGTTCATGGTTTCAATCAGCAATGACATAGATTTAAATTCTAAAGGCTGAACGTCGGACCCACACCCCAAAAGTGGCCGAGTTTCCTGGGCACGATTGCCGAAGCGCAGTGATAAAGTAACTATTACATTGAGCAAAGTGAAAAGATGCAGGTCCTCGCGGATACCCCCAACACATTTCCATTGATGGCTGTCGTCGGCCAAGATGCCATTAAATTGGCCTTACTGCTGGCGGCGGTGGACCCTGGTTTGGGTGGTGTGGTGATTGCCGGTCGTCGGGGAACGGCCAAGTCTGTCTTAGCCCGAGGCTTACACCAGTTACTCCCTCCCATTGAAATCATTGACGGTTCCTATGCCAATGCCGATCCCAGTAATATGCGGGATTGGGACGATGTCACCCTAGGTCGGTTTGGCGATCGCTCAGAGGCGGAGGACTTGGACGACTTACCCACTAAGGTCGTGCCATCGCCCTTTATCCAAATTCCCTTGGGGGTGACGGAGGATCGGCTGCTCGGGTCGGTGGATGTGGCTAAGTCTATCCAAACGGGGGAATCTGTCTTTCAGCCAGGGTTACTCGCCGAAGCGAACCGGGGGGTGCTCTACGTTGATGAGGTGAACCTACTAGACGATCAGATTTCTAACCTATTGCTGGGCACGCTGACCGAAGGCCGTAACCAGATCGAACGGGAGGGCATTAGCTTTCAGCATCCTTGCAAACCTTTGTTGGTGGCCACCTATAACCCGGAAGAGGGTCCCCTAAGGCAGCATTTGTTGGACCGAATTGCGATCGCACTGTCCGCCGATCGCGGCCTCACCATGGAAGAACGGGTGGAGGCCACCGGCCAAGCCACCAGCTATGCAGACAATCCAACGGACTTTATCACCCAGTACACCGAAGAAATCGACAATCTCAAAACCCAGATTATTTTGGCCCGAGAGTGGCTAAAAGATGTGGTCATCACCCCTGACCAAGTGCAATACCTCGTTACCGAAGCCATTCGTGGTGGTGTAGAAGGCCACCGGGCAGAGCTATTTGCAGTCCGGGTTGCCAAGGCCAGCGCCGCCCTCGAAGGCAGAACTGACATTAACGCCGACGACCTACGCCGAGCCGTGGAGCTAGTGATTATTCCCCGCGCCCTAAATCAAGATCAGCCACCACCGGAGGATGATCAGCCACCACCGCCACCACCACCGGACAATAAACAAGAAGAAGACCAGGACGAGTCCCAGGACAACGACGACGAGGACGACAACGACGAGGACGATGAACAGGATGAGGAGCAAGAAGAATCCCCTCCAAGCATCCCAGAGGAGTTTTTGTTTGACCCAGAAGGGGTCGTCCTCGATCCATCACTGCTCTTGTTTGCCGAGTCCATGAGTAAACAAGGCAGTTCAGGTAAACAAAGTCTGGTGATCTCTGAAGATAGGGGTCGTTACATCAAACCGGTTTTACCCCAAGGCCCCGTGCGCCGTATCGCGGTGGATGCCACATTACGCGCAGCAGCCCCCTATCAAAAGGCACGACGGGCACGGCAGCCGGAACGCAAAGTGATTGTGGAACAGGGGGATATTCGCGCCAAGCGTTTGGCCCGCAAGGCGGGGTCATTGATTATTTTTGTGGTCGATGCATCCGGGTCCATGGCGCTGAACCGCATGCAATCAGCCAAGGGAGCGGTGTTGAGTCTGTTGACCGACGCCTACCAGAACCGTGACCAGGTGGCATTGATCCCGTTTCGGGGAGAACAGGCAGACGTGTTGTTGCCGCCAACCAGATCGATTACCTCTGCCCGTCGCCGGTTAGAGACAATGCCCTGTGGGGGTGGATCGCCCTTAGCCCATGGTTTGAGCCAGGCAGTTAGGGTTGGGGTGAATGCTCAGCAGTCTGGAGATACGGGAAGTGTGGCCATCATTGCCATCACTGACGGACGCGGCAATGTGCCCTTGGCCCGTTCCTTGGGTGAACCCATGGATGAGGATGAGAAGCCGGATATTAAAGCAGAGCTGTTGGATATTGCGGGCCGTATTCGGATGACTGGCTTTCAGCTCCTGATTATTGATACTGAACGGAAGTTTGTTTCCACTGGCTTTGGCAAGGAACTAGCCAAAACCGCAGGCGGCAAATATTATCAGCTGCCTAAGGCGACGGACAAGGCCATTGCCAACATGGCTCGCGGGGCATTGGCGGATATCAAAGCTTAGGCGTTACTGATCTCCTCGGGATGATTCCATCTGCATGTCTCACCGCTCGGTTCATCCCCTGAATCAGCCACTACACAGCTACAGCCCGTTATAAGCACCCCATAGGCCCAAGCAATACTATCTCACAAGGATTCATCACCAGAATCCTGACAGTCTCGCCATGCATAAAGAATAAAGTTCAGAGCAGAACAATAGGCCTACGAGGAATATGACTCTCGATAACCACCGTGAAGCGTTTATTCCCTATCCCCGTCAGGACATTATCAAACTTTGCCTAGCTGATGGAGGCCTGGATCAAGCATCGACGGTAGCCTTCCAGTCCTTTTGCGAAATTCTGACCGCCTTTTACCATTTTCAGTTTCACGGCACCCTAGAAACCATCAAAGAGAACTACAGAGTATTTGACCCCAATGCCGAGGTACAGCTTCTGTACGAGCCTTCTTTATCTGAATACGAACAGATGGGGATAAATCTGATACAGACATTTAAGAGCACCCTGGAAAAAGCCAATTACTATCCCATATCCGAAACAACAATTCACCAAGCACTCAACGATCGCTCCTTAATCAACCTGAAAACGGACGTTGACTTTGATGATTTCGAGCAGGTCCTTTGCTACTATCGCGGCGATATTGACCAATCGATTAAGGTCAAGAAATTCTTTTTCTGGGAAACAGATAAAACTGTCGATATTCTTGAGCGGTTGGTGCTGCTGATCCAATTTAAAGGCAAGGGTCATTTTCAAGCTAAGGAGAAACAGAAACGCCGAAAGCGGGGTAAAACAGAGCAGACGTTTGTCCCCGGCAAAATGTATGCCTATTTTTACAAGAACATTCCAAAGCTGGATATGGATCTCTTGTTTCCTAACGTCCAAACCAGCATGACCCTGCGCGATCAGCTAATGCTGGCGGTGCCCGCTGTCGGAGCAGCTATCCCGGTACTCCTCAAAGCACTGCCCAATGTTTTGATTTTAGTGGCGGCCATTCTATTCACTCTCAATGCGGGTTCAGCCCTAGACTCAATTGATGTGGAAGAAGAACAAATCCGCAATATCATGCCAGTGTTAGTGGCGACTCTGACATTTGTGATTGCGTTGGGAGGGTTTGCAGCGAAGCAATATAGTCAGTATAAAAACAAGAAGATTAAATTCCAAAAAGATGTCACAGATACACTCTTCTTTAAAAACTTAGCCAATAATGCCAGCGTATTTCAAATGATGGTGGATATGGCCGAAGAGGAAGAGTGTAAGGAAATTATCTTAGTGTATTACCATCTGCTGACAAGTCCTGCCCCCCTCACTCCGGTAGAGCTTGACTCTAAAATTGAAGCCTGGATGGCTGAGAAAACGGGCTCTATTATTAACTTTGACATTCATGGACCGCTGCACAATTTGCAGAATCTTCGTGGTCTTACCGGGGAAAGGAAAACAGAACAGCCGCTGCTTGAGTATGATGAGCAAGGGCATTGTTGTGTTTTACCTCTCCAAGAAGCATCGGAAGTCTTAGACTATCTTTGGGATAATGCATTTCGCTATAGCTAGGGTGGGCTGACGATGGGAAGATTCAAGGACGATATGACCGTCGAGGCTACACCGCTCTGATGGGAAGGTGTACATCTAGCTCGGCACAAATAGTCGTTTAAAACAAAACTTGCTGCGATCGCATAGGCACATCACGATGGGCATCAAGCAACAAGACTCAAGACCGATGAAGTTGGAGCAGGCCTATCCAACTTTATAGTTGCTGACGCCCCGACAGAAAGGGTCCCGGTCGGAGCCATTACGATGATACTTAGAGATTTCTGCCAAGCCTGCCTACTGATTGACGGCTCTATCAATCACACTCTTTTCATTTATGTAGCGCATTTTTTCATTCCCAGCAAACCCTCAGTATGGCAGTGATGTGCCATGCAGGGCACTGAATAACAAGTGCGCCGACACTATCCGCAAACAACCTTAGTACATAGATCACACGCCATACTAGGCTTTAGAACATAACCTTCA
>CALHGI010000131.1 GCA_938029995.1 uncultured cyanobacterium
CGGGTCAGTTTTAGGTTTTTGAAGTTCTTATTATTGTAGTATTCTGCCTTCAAACCATCGCCAGTGCCATCCATGGAAGTATCTGGTATCGGTGGCATGGGTTCAGTGGGAGATTCTGGAGTCGTAAACGCCGCACTGTAAAGCTGGGATTGGGGAACGATCTCCTTGGGTTGACTATCACTTGACCAACGCAGGGCAGAGACGGCTCCACCCTTATTTTCGTAGTAGTCCAAACGAATGTCGTAGCGTTTTCCGGCTTCCAGGGTGATGGTCCCATGGTGACTAGCGGGGGCCTGGTTGAAAAACTGATCGATAATAAGTTCGTTGTTGACCCAAAGCCGCACACCATCGTCCGAGGTTGTTTCAAAGGTATAGGTTTCGGAATAACGAGGTTCAATTTGTCCGGTCCACCGGGCCGAAAATGTATCTTTACCAATGGAACGATCGGGAGAGCCTTCCCCCCAATCAAAGTCCACCGTGGCATCGGTGCGGGTCAGTTTTAGGTTTTTGAAGTTTTTGTTGTTATAGTATTCTGCCTTCAATCCATCGCCAGTTCCACTGATGGGAAAATTAGTTACGACATCAATGTTAGTCATCTCGTTCTCAAATATTTGAGTATCCATAAAAACTCTCCAAAAAATGAACTAAATCTAACTAAAGTCTTGATGGGCCCTCTGATAGGGCAGCACAAATTCTAGAGGTTCTAAGCCTCCAGAGGACCATGGGGAGAAAATATAGCGCGCTAGGAATCTTTGCTTGATAACGTTCAAGCTCTCACAACAGATTTCCTAGGGGGCTAAAAAATATTGGTTTCCACCGATATGCCGTCTATGTAAGGCTAGGGCAAATTTTCGGGTAGATTGGCAAATTTGCAGCCATACTCAATACACCCAAAGTGCATTAAGCGATATCCGGTGGGGGACGTTACGACGTCTTGGGTGAAGTTGTGAATTTCAATGCAAAGGTATAGATATCCCTAGGGGACATGCGTCTTCACCATAAAACGAGACGGAATAGCTATACAAACGATGATCTAAATACTTGAACATTACACCTAAACAGTTCAGAACAGATACGTACTTAAAGCCGAGAAACTTCCTTTAAGGCTGCACTCAAAAATCTTTCTAACTCAACTTATTTGGGAAACTATCAGTAGTTGCATTGTTGGCAGAGACCCAAAACAGAAAGAAAACAGAGGCAGTTGCATTGGTACAACGTAGATGAACTCAACCACAGGTGAAACACAAGCTTAGTATTACATATCTGCCTTCACGTTACGTAAACGTTCTATCAAGCTGGGATAAAGTGGCCCAATTCCTTTTTTTCTATGTGCCAGCCATGAAATTGGCCTCCCTAGGGTTTTTGAGAGCCCAGATTTTTTTCATTTATATATTCTTTGAAAGTACTGAAAATAAAGGGATTTCAAGTTTAAGAGCTCAAGGGGGATAAGATATTTTTTGGTGAAGATTTAAGATCTGGCATACCAGCAGTTAAAAGATTCTTTTTGTGGGAATTTTCGTCCTGATGGGGGCTGCTGGGGCTGAAATATTGTTTCGTCTTTTTGTGATTAGGACTCGTTTAGGAATAATTTGATGGTTTGAGTTTGAGGACTAAGCTTCCGGCAAAAACCGCTCCAAATATTTATGGCCAACCCGGCCGTACCTCCAATTGAGTGCCCTTAGGGAAAACTGGTATGAGGGTTTTAGGGAGGTATTTCTCCCGATCCATGGAAGTCCCGTGCGCCATTGGAGATAACTTAACTACGTCTAGAAAGGGACCTCGAAGAGATCCCAAGCAACATTTTTAAACTTCCAACCGCTAAAGCTATCACCATAAGACTATGGGCTTAATGTTTAACCAGTCCCTATGCCAATTTTCAGCATAACAACGCTGTTTTCCCAAATAGACAGGTCCGGTTCAATCTGCTAAACGCATTCAGCGGATTTAACTGGATCTGTCTATGGGCATTTGAGGAGCAGGAGTTGCTCTACTGCTCTACTTTGTCAACGGATTGAGGACTACGGATAGGTTGGGAAAACGATGATTGGGATTTTGTTGCGTCAACAATAATGCCAAATCCATTGCATGTTTCGCAGGGGCCGCCTTCCCCATTGCATACGGGGCATATCCCTTCGTGGGCAAGGGACTGTTTTAGCAGACGATTACTGATCAGCCATAGGAGGCCACCTGTGACTAATACTGTTAAGACAATCCATAAGGCAAACATCACCCAACCTCTTAATCCATTTTAACGACGACTGCAGGATAGTGGTACCACTATCTTCCCTACGGTAAAGCATCTTGAAAGATTAGCTTGTCCAGCTGTGACAATGTCATTATTTAGACACAGTATCTTTGAAATGAATTCAACCTGGCTCAGAGCTAGCGATTTAGGCACATTGTCCGTGGAATTGATCCAAATCATCGTAGAACTGGCTGCTAAGACACCTTGTCTGTGGAATCGATCCAAATCATCGATGAACTAGTGCAGCGTCAACGCTAAAAATTGGGATGAGCCTTGATTAAGAGTA
Source organism: uncultured cyanobacterium (assembly GCA_938029995.1). Taxonomy (GTDB): domain Bacteria; phylum Cyanobacteriota; class Cyanobacteriia; order Phormidesmidales; family Phormidesmidaceae; genus Leptothoe. The sequence goes on from CALHGI010000131.1 coordinate 2,532, forward strand.
AAGGGTCAAGAGTGACTCTTCATATCCTTTAACGCTTCACTCTTTACTCGCCTCGTCCTAAGCCTTAGTTTTGATAGACCACTCGTTACTAGGACACCTTGTCCGTGGAATGGATTTCAGTCATTCTAGAGCTAGAGAATAGGCTTAATCTAGCGTAAAATCGGCTTTTTTGCCAGATTTAAGCCTAGGGGCGGACTTTTTCGCTGGCTTATTTTTCTTGTAGTTGCCAAGAGCCATCCCAGTCGTCTTTCGGGGGGTGTTGCTGTAGTGTTTGGCAGCGTTTGAGGTAAAGACAG
>CALHGI010000132.1 GCA_938029995.1 uncultured cyanobacterium
AATGGTGCGATCGCGCGTCGCCTCATCTTCACCCCGCACCAATAGCAGGTACTCCCCACTGCCAGGAGGGGGGCAGTCAGGGTAACTTTGGGCCATCCCCGGAGTCATAAAACCACTACTCACAAGAAGCATCGCCACTCCACCGAGCCAACGATATCCCATGGCCATACCTCCTAGCTGACTAAACCACATCATCACCCAGCAATACCAGTCATCAAGAACAGAACCCCAACGCTATCCATACGCCCCATAGTGAACTATGCCGCCGCTAAGGATGCCAACGGATCGCTCACCGACGTTAACGGAGCCTCAAATTCTCCAGTAGCAATATACTCCAGTCTCAGTTTGAGCCAGGTAATAAATACCTTATCGGTTGAAACAACTGCCGCCGAAGGTTTTGGACAATTTGCATTCACAGAAGCCAGCTCAGGTGCTTCCAAAAAAGCGGGTTGCTTGATAAACCAAAAATCAATTTCTTTTTCCCGTTCATGATAATAGCGCCGCCGCTCCTTAAGCACCTCCTCTAAAGGTTCTTCTTCTAACAAAAAGCGCTGGCTTGCCAAGGCGTAATAATATGTCGTCATGAGTCGTATGCAACCGTCAACGTTAGTGAGCCCACGGGAAATCCGCTTTCAAATCCAATAGACAGGATTCTAGCAGGAATGCTGAACCACCGTTACGTCCCTTCTTAAAACCTTGTCGTACCCCGGTAACCCATAGGCCCCATAGCATCGATCACCCCCTACTTGCCACAGGATGGCGATGGGAATGTGGCCAGACCAACGACATCTATCCCTGGCAATAACGAACCCAGCAGGCGACAGTAACTAACCCTAAAAATCCACCGGCTGAGCCACCGCACGGGGAAAATCATCCTCTTCTAAGACATAGTCATCATCGCTTAGAAGCTCATAATCAACATCATCGTTTTCATCCTGCAACGTCACATCAGCGCCGTTAATCAAAACACCTAGCAACCGGATATCTTCGTTCAGATCCAATTCTTCAAGGGCCGTATTCAAAACAGCCCTTTCCGTAACGCCTGGGCGGGCTACCAAGATCATGCCATCGCTCTGTTCTTCCAAGAGCAGGGCGTCATCCACACGACTGAGGGAAGGCGTATCTAGGATCACCATGTCAAAACGTTCACGAGCATCACTCAAGAAACGACGCATTTCGCTAGATTCAATAATGGCCGTTGCCTGCCGCTGAGGTCCAGGACTCGGAGACACATACAAATTCTCAATAAATGGAACCATGCGCAGGTTGTCACCAACCGTGCCGCCATAGTAGCGAAGAGGCTCCAACTGCACACCCGCATCATTCACTAACCCCAGATACTGCGCATTAGATCCTGAACGTAAATCCGCTTCCACCAATAGGGTACGCCGACCCGCTTGAGCCGCCGCAATGGCCAAATTATAGGCTGTAATACTTTTCCCTTCATCGCTACTAGTACTAGTCACCAATACAACCCGAGGGCCAATCACACTATCATCAAAGCCCGTCAGCCGTAGCTTACTCAAACAGCGCTCATAACTGTCATGGTAAGGAGAATCAGCCTGCACCAAAATCGGGGCCGCTTTCGCAGGGCGTGTGCGAATCACAGGTACAGCCCCCAATATGGGCATATCCTGCTCGCGCAACAGTTTTTCCAGATCCTCAGCTGTGCGCAGGGTCCCATCCAGCATATCGAGCAAGAAAATCACCCCGCCACCTGCCACTAAGCCCAAAAGCCCACCCACCAGCAAAATAACCGCCGGATTCGGTTTTTCAGGCTCATTAATGACAGCGGTCGGTTGACGCACCTCAATTAAACTACTGACCGTCTCAGCTTCTGCCGCTTGTGCGTCCACAATGCGAGCTTGAATCTGATCGAAAAGGGCCTTTTTAAGACCCACCTGATAAGCTAAACGTTCGCGATTCAGTTGCTTATTCGGCAAATTAGTATACTGCTTGCGCAGGTCTTGTTCTACCTGGCCTAACACTACACTTTGCTGAACTAAAGCATCCATCTCCGTCTGCAAGGCAACCAACTGATTCGCCAAAGCAGCACGAGCCGGATCTAAATTAATATTCACGCTGCCTCCACCTGAGGATAAAGCAGCCGTACCCCCTCCCCCTTGAACCACTTCTTGCAGCCGCTGCCCCAGCTGAGCCTCAAGGATATCCAAATTACGCCGAGCCTCAACATACACCGGATGGCCTGGGCGATAATCGGAGTTTTGTAACACAACAAGCTGATTTTCAGCTTGGTAAATTTGAGCCCGAAGATTAGCAATAATCGGATCAGCACTCAACGCCGAAGACACATAGGCCTGATCAGCATTCATCCCTAAACGCCTTTGTAGGCTAGCTTTCTGCGCTGCTAGACCGGCAAAAGTAATTTCATTTTGACGCCGTTGCTGCGAACTGCCGGAAATTTGTCCCAGTAAACTACCATCCTCTGCCGCTTGAATAGCTGGACCTTCTTCACGGTCATATTTCTCCAATGCATCCTCTGCCTTCATCAGAGCATCCGCAATGGGAGGCAACCGGTCATTCAAGGCAGCCAGAATTTTGGCCAAACGCTGTTTATTACGAAAACTGCTGTAATCCACCATGGCAGCAAACATGGTTTCTAGAACAATCAGCGCGGTAGCCTCATCTTCATGAATAAACCGCACCACAGCCCGAACACCAGGCTCATCCTTTTTACCACCGCTAACATTGACCGTCGTATTGCTACGAATTTCAGCTGACGTAATAGGAATGCCCCGATTATCAGTCAACTGCTTAGCAACCGCTTGAAGTACATCCTCAGCCAGCAAAAGATCTGCACTAATTGTCCCTCGACCAATTTGGTCAATGGTGTCAGCAGTATTGGTGAGTACCACAAGTGGAGTGTTATCTTCTAACACCCCTTCGGCGTAATACTCAACAGGTGGCGGCGGCTGTAGGGCAACCACCCCCGAAGCTCCTAAAATCGACAACAAGCATGCCAGGCCAGCCCACTTATATCGCTGAACAGCTAACAGATATCGCTTGACGGTAGGAGATACCATGGCTACACATTGAATAAAAAGAAAGAGGGCAGAAAACGTGCTTCAGGGATTGATAAACACAGGTACCAGCAACACGGTGCAGGATTAATTGCTAAGAAAATCATAGCTCAATCATCTACGATCTATTCATGGCAATGGTTGCCGTGAATTAAGACAACACTCACTAATTGAAGAAATCACCGTTGACAATACCGTCAAAAAATAGGATGAAGCTCAGGGCATCTTGAAAGGGCTGGGTAATGGTGTCAATGGCAAAGGTAATGCGATTGATGAAGTTACGACCCACAACAATAACGTCATTGTCCCTCAGAGGAGGATTTTGGGTCGGATCGCCATAAATTGCGTCCTTGGCATTGAGTTTAGTGACGATAGCTTTCCCTTGTTCTGGATCAAACCGAACTAATGCGACGGATCTAAGATTTGCTTGATTTAGAGGCAGTCCAATACCATTCCCCCCCCTGACTGAATTACCCACGATGGCATCAACAAAAGTACTGCCGTTGGGCAAGCGCTGGCCCCCGGCTACCCCCGCAGGATAATTGATTAGTCGGACTAAAATTTCGGGCTGAGCCAAGGTAGACCGAGAAACAAGATTGACGTCGTAGTCGTAGGCTTGGGCCGGATCAAGCCGGGAAATAATAACCACATCGCCATTTTCCAGTCTTTCCTCCGGCAGCGATGCGCCGTCCCGCACAGGGGTATAAAGATCAACTGTTTTTTCAATCACTTCTCCACTGGCCAAGCGCCTCTGGATGCGTATTTCACGCAAATCAGCTGTATTGCTGGCACCACCAGCGGCCAACAGAGCAGCCGTTACCCTTGGAACAGCTAAGGGATAAAGACCTGGCCGTTCAATTTCCCCTAGCATTATCACTTCAACACCACGCTGCGCCGTGAGCGCCAAGGTCACGTCAGGGACTCTATAGGCTTGGGGATTAGCTGCCCGAAGTGTCTGGTAACTAGGCAAACTGTTATTTAGGACAACTTCAGCCTGTCGATAGGACCGCCCTTCAATCTGGCGGGCGAGATTTGGATAGACAGAATAAATAGAACGCATTTCGGCCAGCACAACGTATTGGTTGTACACCGCACGAATCCGATTTTCCGCCTCGTTCAGAGTCAGCCCTTCCAAGGGAACAGCCCCTTCAATAGGCACAATGACATTACCCTGTTGATCGAGGGTTGCCTGAAAAGCTAAATCGGGAAAACGTTGAACACTGACAAAAATTCCATCGCCAGGCCCTAAACGATATTGATCAAAATCATTGTCATTAGGGTCTAACGCAGATGGCTCATTAATACGAGGATCTAAATCTTCTAGAGTAGGCCGTTGGGCTGGCAACTCTACGGTAGGCAGTGCCGACTCTCCAGGGTCTGCTTCAGGTAAAACCCCTTCTTCCGGCAGCGAACCAGGGTCTGGCACTTCAAATGGAACAGACAGTTCCCTTGCTTCTGGAGAATCTGCAGGAGGAAGCTCTTCTAGTGAAGGGGTAGTAGAATCATCCTGGGCTAGGCTAGGCCCTAGCAATAGACACCAACAGACTGAACTCAACAAAAGCCTACCAGTCAACTGGACTACGCTTTTCTTCCAGGCATTAGCCTGGGATGCTTTGGTATTTTTTATAGGAACCATCGCAATTCAAAAAATTAATAGAACGTATTTGAAATACCGTGAGTCTGTAAAAAATATGTAATTTTTTCAATATAGCTACTTTAGCCGATCTTTTACATCCTTACGAGTTTTGAAATTGAAGACGCCTACCAATACGGTCCGCGTCAGTTCCAAACCTGAGCAAACCCTATTTTGACTCAGAACTAAAAACATCCTCTACTAGCGTTGTTTGGATCAACAGGCTCAAACGTTCTAAATTCGGATAAACAGGGTCTATATCACCGAGGGGAGGCATGGGCAGCATAACGGCCACCGCTACCCAGGGTAGGCGTTCACTCCGTGTCCATTGATAGCTTTGGTCTCGCCAAAACCAATGATTGGGGGCGGGATGGCCTCCTTGGGGCAAGGCATACCATTGGGCAACAGCAAACGTCTGACTAGACGTCGAAGCACGAAACGTGTCGATATGTAGCGTCCCTTGGTGTAAACGTCGATGGTGCGAAGTTTGCCATTTTTGAGCCCCTTGTAAATCAATCCATTCCACTTCAGGTTGATCTTTAGACTGACCTTGGGGTTTTAGAAAAAGTATCATCTGGTCCGAAGCAGAGCCAGTAGTATCAGTCAATTGCTGAACTGACCACTGATCGCCGCCAATGGCAATTTTTTGCTGCAAATCTTCGGACCAACCGTCTAGGGATAACCCAGTGTCCTTTAAATTACGAATCGTTTCGAGATGGGCAACGCCTGGGGGTGACTGCCAGGGCAAATTACCGCCGAGATATTGAGGTATGGCAGCAACTGCCACCATCGCAGCTAGTACAGCTACCACTAGCCACCTCAGCCATGATCTAGATTTCGGGTCTGAAGAATCGAATGACAAAACCATGTTCTCAAAGCTGATTGGTTAGGTGCTACGGATCGAAGAATGCCCTTAAAAGTCGATGGGAGCCGTGATGGATTGGGCATCACCTTCTACCACCGCAGCGGGGGCTAAAGCCGTCGGGACATGGGTCTGGATAGCATTCACTATCAAAACCAGGGACCCTAACATCACGGCAGAATAAATATCCCCCCCCCAGCTTTCGTGGAGCCAGTGAAAGGCTTCTGACATACCATTGCCATGGAAGAAGGTCAAAATGGTATTGCGTAAAATATTGCCAACCACACTGACTAAAATAATGCCGATAAAAAATACACCCGTGCGTAATTTGGATCGGTATATGGCTGTCCAATAGGCCAAAACTAAGCCCATATAGAGGCTAGTAAATAGCATTTTTAAGCCAGCACAGTGGGGGGCAACTTCCACTAGCTGCTCGTTCATAGTCAGATAAATTTGGTTGACCTCAACGTCATAACCCAGACCATGCAAAATGGTGCCTGCAACCGTGGCAATAAAGCGCTGTAGAGGCAATATGTATGGCTCCACTAGGTAAGGCAGCTGGGTAGGTGTGGAAAAGATAATCAACACCAAGGGAAACAGCATCAATTTGAGCCCTCCTGGTCCTTTCAAGCACAGC
>CALHGI010000133.1 GCA_938029995.1 uncultured cyanobacterium
GTCGGCAATGCATAGGCGGCGTAGGGACTTCTGCCGAGGAAACTCCCAGGTAAATAGGGGCGCTGCTGTAGCCGGTGTCAGGCCCTGCTCGATGACGGATGGATCATACACATGGACAGAATTTCCCTCGGCTGTGCAAGGGAAGTAGCCATAAATCAGCTGGGGATGGAGTAAATTTTCCTCTTGCACCTTTTGCTGCCAGTGGGCCAGGATGGGATGCACCGTTTCCGTTAGAAAGACATCGTATTCTTCGCGGCTTTGGTTTTTGGGTTTACGGAATTGCCACTGACCCACAAACAGGGCCTGCCGATCTAAATGCCAGTACAGTTCTTCTAGATCAAAGTCTTCAGGCTTGAGTATCTGGGTTCCCCAGAAGGGGGGCGCGGGGCGAGGAATGTCGATGTCGACCGCGTCAGATCGCTGGGTGTCAACAACCTCAGGGACTTTATTTTGTTCGGGTTTGGCGCTGCCGCCATTGAGGTCCGCTTCGGCTTGGTCAATGGCCTGGCGTCCCTTTTGGTTGTATTGGGCGTAGTCGCCGATAAAGCCTTGGTCATCTTGCCAGTTGGCTGCCTTTTTGGCTGGCATGAGCCGATCCATAAAGGTGAGGTCAGCAAAGGCATCTTTGCCGTAAATCACTTGGCCGTTATAGGCTTCTTGGCAGTCGCCGTAGACAAACTTTGGCGTTAGGGCCGCCCCGCCTAGAATGACTGGAACTGAGATTCCCTTGTCATTAAAGATGCTGAGGTTGTCTTTCATAAAGGCGGTGGACTTTACCAGCAGGCCGCTCATGGCAATGCAGTCGGGTTGGTGCTCTTCGTAGGCGGCCACAATGGCGTCGACGGTTTGTTTAATGCCCAGATTAATCACCTTGTAACCATTGTTGGTCAGAATAATATCGACGAGATTTTTGCCGATGTCGTGGACGTCCCCTTTGACGGTGGCAATTAAGAACTTACCCTTGCCAGAGTCGTCCCCCTCTTCCTTTTCCATCAGTGGCTCTAGAAATGCGACAGCGGCTTTCATGGTTTGGGCCGACTGCAGCACAAAGGGCAGTTGCATTTGCCCAGAGCCAAATAGTTCGCCCACCACTTTCATGCCATCAAGCAGAAAGGTGTTGATAATTTGCAGCGGTTCATAGGGGGTATCTAGGGCAACTTGTAATGCCTCATCTAGGCCAATGCGTTCGCCATCGATGATGTGCTGCTTCAGGCGTTCTTCGATGGGTAAATCGGCTAGGGACGCTGATGACCTGGCATCTTTTGTGGTTACTCCTTCAAACAGTGTGGTGAGTTTGCCCAGCGGATCGTAGGTGCAAATGTCCCCGTCGAATTCCCGGTTGTCGTAGATTAAGTCCTTGCAGATCTTTTGATGGTCTGGGTCGATCTTGATCAGGGGCAAAATTTTAGCGGCGGAGACAATGGCTCCATCCATGCCCACTTGCATGGCTTCATGTAAAAACATGGAGTTGAGGGTAATGCGCGCCGCTGGGTTGAGGCCAAAGGAGACGTTGGAAACCCCCAACATAAAGTGGGCTCCGGGCAGATTTTGCTTAATGGTTTTAATGGCTGCAATGGTGGCTTTGGCGTTCTCTCGATCTTCTTCAATGCCGGTTGAGATCGGTAGGGCTAGGGTGTCGAAGAATAATTCGTGGGGCGGTAGGCCATATTCCAAGGCGTTACGGTAGGCCCGCTGGGCAATTTTGAATTTTTGTTCGGCGGTGCGAGCCATGCCGTCTTCGTCAATGCAGCCGATGACGATGCCTGCGCCGTAGGTTTTGGCTAGTTCTAGAACTTTGAAAAATCGTTCGTCTCCGTCTTCGTAATTGGTGGAGTTGAGGATGCATTTCCCGCCTGCCACCTTGAGACCGGCTTCCATTTTGGTCCACTCGGTGGAGTCGAGCATGAGGGGCAGGGTGACGTTGGTGACTAGACGTGACACGATTTCATGCATGTCTTCTTCGCCGTTGCGGCCCACGTAGTCAACGTTAACGTCGAGAATATGGGCCCCTTCCTTGAACTGCTTTTTTGCGATCGCAATCAACCCATCCCAATCATCCTGGTTCAGCAGTTCCCGCACCTTGCGCGAGCCACTGGCATTCAACCGTTCCCCAACGATTAAAAATGAATTGTCCTGGTCATAGGGCTGGGCGCCATAGATCGAAGCTGCCGCTGGGGGATAATTTAAGGCGGGTCTAACGGTGGTCTGTTGTGGTGGTGTGGTGCTGAGGGCGGCTAAGGGCGATGGCCTCACCTCCCGTTTCTTTGGGGCCAGCTCCTGGGCAATCTCTGCCAGGGCCGCAATATGATCAGGACGGGTGCCACAACAGCCCCCGATGACCTGTACCCCTAAATCCTCCACAAACCGATGCAGGGCTATGCGCAGTTCCATCGGCGTCAGTTTGTAATGGGCATGGCCACCAATATTTTCTGGCAGTCCCGCATTGGGCACACAGGACACCACAAAGGGCGATGTTTCCGACAGATATTTCACATGCTCTGTCATCAGGTCAGGCCCGGTGGCGCAGTTCAGCCCCAAAATATCGATGGGGTAGGGTTCTAGAATACTCACCACCGCTGTGATGTCCGAGCCGACGAGCATGGTGCCCGTGGTTTCCATGGTCACCGACACCATCAGCGGTAGGCGGGCTCCCTTTTCCTCAAAAACCGCCTCAATGGCATTAAGGGCTGCCTTGATTTGCAGCACATCCTGGCAGGTTTCCACAATCAATAGATCCACACCACCGTCATATAGACCGTCCACCTGCACCTTAAAGGCGGTTAGCAGCTCATCATAGGTAATGTGTCCCAAGGTGGGGAGCTTAGTGCCTGGACCAATGGAACCGGCGACAAATCTAGGATGGTCAGGGGTGGAGAACTCTGCCGTGCAGCGTTTGGCCAGTTCTGCCGCCTGCTTATTCATCTCATAGGCCTGGTCTTCTAGGCCATATTCCGCCAGCACAAAGGTGCTTCCCCCAAAGGTGTCCGTTTCAATGACATCGGCCCCCGCCGCCAGAAAATCACGGTGGACCTTAGCAACCGCTTCAGGTTTTGTCACCACCAAATATTCATTGCAGCCCTCATAGTCCAAACCGCCAAAGTCTTCGGCGGTCAAATCTTGTACCTGCAGATTGGTCCCCATGGCCCCATCAAAAACAATCACGGGCCGCTCGGGGCTGTGCAGGCGTTCAAGAAAAGTACTGTTCATAGAAAGGTAAGCGGTTCAACGAAGCGGGGACTATCCCTATTATTATCAACCTTACTGGCCAATGGATGGGCAACCTGGGGCGATTCCATTCATCCCATCGATGGATTCGATACCGTAGGTGTAGCTCAATGTATTGTTATGACCTGATTTTGCTATGACCTTATCTATGGATTCCCAGGGCGCTGGAGTGGGACTGCAGCCCGATACGCTGCTTGGGGTGCATCATATTGCGCTGAATGTGAAGGATATGGCCGCTTCATGCCGATTTTATGGTGGGGTTTTGGGCCTCCATCAACTTACCGGGGAGGAAATACCTGAAACCCTGGTAAACCTAGTGGCTGAGGGTAAGGTCACTAACTTTCGCTTACCCGATGGCACAATCCTAGATTTGTTCGGAGAGCCAGATTTGGAGCCCCCGCATCGGGACCCGACCCAGCAGTTTACCCGGGCCAATCATCTCGCGTTTAATATCGCCCCTGGTTTGTTTGATCATGCGGTAGCCGTTCTCCAACGGCATCAGGTACCCATCGATCATGGGCCCGTGAGTCGCCCCACCGGCCGGGGAATTTATTTTTACGACCCGGATGGATTTTTAGTGGAAATCCGCTGCGATCCTGTCTAGCCATAGTGACTTTAGTGGAGGGGTGGGGGGTATTCGTCCTGGCCTTTTGAGATCGCGGAGCTCGATTTGAAGCTGGAGGGCACTGCCGACATGAGGCTCAGGGCTCGGACGGCCATAAAGCCGGTCATGGCTAACCACAGTAAATGGGGGCTTTGGCGTTGATAGGCAGCGCTGGCTAGGGGAATAAAGCCGATGAGGGTTGCTAGTACGGTGGAGTTGCGGAGGATATTGCCCGCAGTCAGGCCCAAAAAGTAACCGTCTAACATAAAGGCCATGGCCCCAAAGCCAAACACCGGCAGGAGCCAGAGCACATAGTGATCGAGCTGGGTGAGGATGGCCGGGTGATCCGTCAGCAGGCCAAAGAGTAATTGGGGATAGGCGATAAATGAGATCGCACAGCTCAACCCCAGCCCTACACTGATGGCACTGCCCACCGTCACTAAGGCCCTGAGCTGCGATCGCTTACCCTGGCCATGGAACTGGCCAGCATAGGTTTCCGTGGCAAAGGCGATGCCATCTAGAAAATAGCTCACCAGCATTAGGGCTTGGATCAACAGCGTATTCACCGCCAGGGTGTCGGTGCCCATGACGCCGCTGAGATTGGTAAAGGCCCCAAAGCTCACCAACAGGGCCCAGGTGCGCAACATAATGTCCCGATTGAGGCGAAACAAATCGCCGACGGCGCGACGATTCCATAGGGTGTGCCACTGTTGTCGAACTTGGCCCCACGGGACCGAACGCACCAAAAGCAGAGTCCCCACCCCCAGCATGGTGTATTGGCTAAGGGCGGTGGCTAAGCCTGCCCCATAGCTATCCCAACCCAGGCGCACAATCATTCCATAGTCCAGCAGAATATTCGTTCCATTGCCCACTAGGGCTAGTAGCAACACCTGGCGGCCCCGGCCCAGTCCCAAAAACCAACCGAGGAGCACATAGTTCATCAGCACCGCTGGGGCACCCCAGATTCGCCCTTGGTAGAAGGCCACCCCTGCCTGCAGGACGTCCGGCTCGGCCCGTAAAAGGGCAAACCCTACCTGACGCAGGGGGTGTTGCACCAGCAAAATCCCTAGCCCTAACCCCAGGGCCACCATCAGCCCCCGCAATCCCACCCGCCACTGCTCAGACTGATCGGCGCGACCGGCGGCTTGGGCGATCAGCCCCGTGGTGCCCATGCGCAAAAAGCCAAAGCTCCAATAGATCACGTTAAACAATACCGTCGCCAGGGCCACACCGGCCA
>CALHGI010000134.1 GCA_938029995.1 uncultured cyanobacterium
GGCACTCTACCACGGCTCCATCAATATGACCGAGCGCCAGGCCATCGAAGCCGGCATCAAAAGCGGTGATATTAAATGGGTGGTTTGCACATCATCTTTAGACCTGGGGGTAGACTTCCACCCCGTGGAACGCATTGTCCAAATCGGTAGCGCCAAAAACCTAGCCCGACTGCTCCAGCGAGCCGGTCGTTCGGCCCATCAGCCCGGCGGCACATCGGAGGTCTTTTTCCTCCCCACCAATGCCCTAGAGCTACTCGAGATTTCCGCCTTTCGCCAGGGCCTAGCCCAGGGAGATATCGAATCTCGCCATGCCCTGCAATTACCCTACGATGTGCTCACCCAACATCTGGTGACCCTAGCCTGTGGCGACGGCTTTGAACCTCAAGCAACATTGGCATCTATCCGACAAACCATTGCATTTCAAACTATTTCTGACGCTGCCTTTGAGTGGATGTTAGATTTTCTAGAAAAAGGCGGACGCTGCCTCAAAGCCTATCCCCGCTACCAAAAACTAGTCCTAGACGACGGTAGCTATAAAGTCTCCACCCCTCAAATCTCTCGACTGCATCGCCTTAGCATTGGCACCATTACCGGCAACCAACAAGTGCAGGTAGTCTACACCAACCGCCGCAAGCTGGGCAAAGTGGATGAGGGCTTTGTCTCACGCTTAAAAAAAGGCGACGTGTTTTTCTTTGCCGGTCGGCAGCTGGAGTTTTTCCAGATGAAAGACATGGTGCTCTACGTCAAAAACACCCGCAAAAAATCCACAACGGTCCCCGTATGGACCGGCGGCAACCTTGCCATCTCCGACTGCCTCAGCCATCACCTACGACAGCAAATCACCCAGGTCAAATCAGGCAAAACGGTCAGTGCTGAAATTGAATGCATCATGCCAATTTTAGCCGCCCAAGATCGAATTTCCCATCTACCAGAAGATCAAGAACTGTTGATTGAAACTTGGAAAAGCCGTGAGGGACAACATTTATATGTATTTCCCTTTGAAGGACGCTTCGTCCATGAAGGACTAGGTTTTCTATGGACCTATCGATTTTCCCAACATCAAAAAGCCACATTTACCGTTTCCGTCAACGACTATGGCTTTGAGATCCTAGCCCCCAAAGGCTATCCCTTCGAAACCCTATTCCACCAAAACCGCGCCCATTTTTTAGAACGTAATCATATTATTGATGACATTCGATCCAGTCTAAATATTTCAGAACTTACCCAGCGGCGATTTCGCAACATTGCCCAGGTCTCTAACCTCGTATTCCAAGGCTATCCCTCATCACGAAAGACCGGCAGCCAGCTCCAAGTTAGTGCCTCATTAATTTACGAGGTCTTCTCAAAATATGAGGCCGACAACCTACTACTGCTCCAGGCCGAACAAGAAGTCCTAAACCAGCAACTCGAACTAAACCGACTAAAAAATGCGTTAGAACGGTTACAACAATTTGATGTGGTTTGGCAAAATACCCAGCGTCCGTCTCCCCTAGCCTTTCCTCTATTAGTGGAGCGTCTTAGCGCCCGACTATCCAATGAGAGTTTACTAGAACGGGTCAAACGACTCAAACAACAGTTAACTAAATAGGCATGGAACCACTGCACCCATGGACTGATCGATGCACTCATCACTTAATATTAATCCTATGGCAATACAAACTGTCTTGTGATGCGTAGGCCTGATCTGCAAATTTCACAGCCAAAAATGCAACATGACTGACAAGACTGCGCCAATTGACCTAGGGGCAAATAAGTCATCCCCGTAAAACTAGCTAGGGCCAAAATTTCAGTCCTGCGTATTTTCCCCAAGGTGTGCCGTGCTATTTATTCACAACTTGGTATTTCTGGATTTACCTGATTTATCAAGCATTTCGTCCAAAGATACCAGCCATAGCGGATGGTCAGCCCCTTGAAATATGAACTCGGCATCACGTCGAAAAGCTCTCACATCAACAGTCCTACGGATAGCTGCCCCGTTAAAAGTTACGTAGGGCTAGTGATGTTTTGACAGAAAAAACTTTCTACAGTGTTGTCATGAGAGAAAAGAAAGACAAAGGATGTCTAAGAAAGACTGATAGAGTTTCAGATTTCTCAGAACTTGACCCTTTAATTTCTCAAAATTGGCTTATTTCTTGAGCTTATAACTAAGTTCAAGAACATTCAGAATCATACACTGACCTTTGGAGTATTTTGTCCATGACAATGCGTCGTTTTGCACTAATCACTGGTTTGGCCGCAGGTACTTTAGTTTTCGGTAGTACCGCTGCATTTGCTGACACCATTAACCTGAGTGGTTCAGTGGCTAACTACAGCACTATTTCGTCAATTGCTACGGCTGGTGCAGGCAGCTTAGATCTTCATGGTGTAGGCACTGCCACGGCTGATGTTGTTGTTAAAGTGGCTGACATTGCCCTAACCTCAAATAACACAGAAGGTGTTGTGTTAAAGGCTACCGCCGACACTCCTTTAACAGGGGGCGTTAATGGCGACACTCTGACCTACCAGGTGAAACTGATGGACAACGATGCCACAGCACCTTTGGCCGCCGCATTTTCTGCAACCTCAGATACTGTGAACGTCGACAATACCGACTTTTCCAGTAATGCCGCCGCCCAAGATCTCTACATCGAATACGATGGTCCAGAGTACCTAGATCCTGACACCTACAGCTCTACCATCACCATGACCGTAGAAAGCTACCTCTAAATCTCTCCAGATTCAGGTGCTGATACCTAGACACAATTGATGGAGATTGATGGAGGTGAAGCTAGTCATGATCCGAGCAGGATGCCTGATTTTGGGACTCTGGATGAGTTGGATAATGCCTGCCCAGGCAGTGCCTACCCTAACAACCACGCCCAGCGCCAACGCAAGTCAGCTAGACTTAGACGGCGAAGGTAGTGCGTCTACCCATGTGGTCAAAGTAGCCGACATCGGGATTTCAACAGATAGCCCATCGGGACTAACCCTGACGATCTCATCCGGAGATATTGATCGTCTCGACGGCCAGCCCATCCCATTTCAGGTAACAACTGTTGCCAACAATGCTTCACCTCCCACCAGTGGAGATTTTTCAACTCCATCTGGCAACGACTACACATATGCCACCGGTGCTGCCGGGACCGAAGACAGG
>CALHGI010000135.1 GCA_938029995.1 uncultured cyanobacterium
TCTCTTGCAAGCCAATAAGGAAGGATTTGAACATCTTGCAAGATACTTTCTGAAGTTGTCGCGGACTGACAAAAATGATACTTTTCATTCCCATCATTCGCTTGAGTTTGGGCAAGAAAATTATGGAGAGCCTGAACTAACAATAGTCGTTACTAAAAACGTGCCTGAGAGCTAACTACTTGATTAGGTAAACAATGGGCCTGTATATCTGAGCTTTTCAGCTGATTGACTGACAAAAGTTTAGTCAGGATTGAACTGCGTGGTAAAGACCTGAAATTCTAACTGAAAGGAGCGTTTCTCATGCTGCCAGCGAGAGGCCATAGCCGGTTCAGGGTCGGTGTTAGACGAGAACAAAACACGATTCACCAGCTGCCAGCCATCGAGGAAGGCCGCATGAATCCAATCCAGACCAATGCGAAAATAGCTATTGCCGCGAAACCAATGAGTATCGACCCATCGACGCTTGCCTGACTCAACGACAGCGACACCCTGGGCGGTCACGTAAAGTGTGGCGAGCGCTAAGATGAAACATAACCGTGAGAGGTCACAAACCGAACGAATCTCGGACTTTTGCAGATTCCAACCACTCGACTGCTCATCCTTGAAAAGTTCCTCAATGTCGAAGCGTAAGCCATACTCTTGCAATGTTTTGAGCGTAGTGGGTTCATCGCTGACAACGACCCAGAGTTCGCCGTTGAGAGGATTACGACCGACAATGACATGGACTGGACCATACCACTGTTGCTTGTGCAGTTTGACATTGTGGAAACAGCGCACTTCACCAGCCGCCAGATGAACTGAGTTAGGTTGTATCCAGCCTCCGGTAGAGCGCCATAGCCATGTGTTGCTCTTGAGTCGAATGCGATAGTGCCAACCCAGGCAGCGCAGTGCACTCATGGCATCGGTATGAATGAATCCTCGGTCTGCTAGCAGAACAACCTTCACCGTCTTCGGCAGGTATCGAGCCGCATGAACGAGCATCTCGTGATACTCGCTAAAGGCAACCGTCGCACTCGAATGCTTGAGCACACGCCAAGACAACGGGAGGGCACGCCCTCGGTGAACCACGGCTAACCGAATCAGACAATACTCATCCCAAAACTGGGTGGTGTCCAAGCTCACATACAGACACTCGTCGTTCCAACTCGCCAGCGCAGATTGAATGATGGGCTTGTACAACCGATGGACATTGATGCGTGGATTCCCTAGCCAGCGACGAATACGACGTTGGCGACTTTGCGCGTACTGCCCTCGGCAGGGAATATACTTGGCCCACTTCGTCAGGTTCACTTCGCCGGTATGAATCAGCGCGACGACCATCCATAGGCAGGTCGTTAAATGAGTGAGGTGTATCCAGTTTTCGCCTTGACCTAGCCAGGCTTTCAAGGCATCGTAGAGACGGGAGTTTTTTTCACAGCGTTTCTATAATTTGAGTGGTATCTAATTCTAGAGTGCTGGACTCCCGCTTCCTTTTTAATTTGCTACAATCCAGGGCTGACAGTCACTTCAACACTAGAGACAGTATCTTTTGTCAGTCAATCAGGGTCTGTACAGTGATGGGTAATTTCAAATCCTGCCTTGTCGACGAAATTCGAGAAATCATTGAAGCGATGGGAGCCAAACTATTTATGTTCCTATTCACCTAACTTATTCCCCAGAGTCCTTAAGAGCTCAATCGAGCTGAAACCATGATTAATCCCATCAATGGCATTGTTAATGCCATTGATGGGATTAATCATCACAATATTTCTGCATAGGTCAACTCAATGCTTTCAAGATAGTCAAGGCAACTGAGAGACGCTATAAGCTATTAACGAAAGAAGGTTCTCTGGCTATATTGAAGCTAACCTATGCGAGATGACTAATTCACTAAAAGCACTTTTTGAATGGCTGGAGGTGAACAAAGGTCTCGCATACACTCTAGAAGGTGTGGTCATGCTCATAATCAATGCACTGACCATCTTTCCATTCTCGAAAGCTTGTTTCACATTGCTCCTGATCATACTTGAAAGGGACTACCGTTGGATGAACAGTATCCGACGAATCTTCTAAGCTAAAGGCGGAGCGCTGCTTAGCTGTAGCTAAGATTCGTTGACTATAGACTAAGCTGGATATGAGCGTGCATCCCAGAAGTGTAGTCAAGATAATGATAAACCTAGGAAGTAATTTAAAATCTCCATCGGAAAGTAGACGTTGGCTTGAACGCCGTTCTTTACCAGCAAAGAATACTAGATAAAACCCTTTGCTTGGGAAAGGAACTGACCAACGTATATTGATCGCATGATTTGCTTTAGGCAAAGACAAAGCAGATTGATGAAGCGCTTCAATCTGCTTTTCACTAAATGAATAACGTTCTTCTGGTGGTAACTGCTCTAGGATTCGTCGCATTAGAGCATGTTTCTGTGTGGTCATTTAAGTATTTGTAATAACTGGGAAAAAGATTTTGTTTTCTAAAGTATGCGTCGATACCTAGATCACCCTAAGATTGGGAGATTGCCATGATTGTTGTGACTACAACAATGACAAGGATGATAAAAGTAGATGATTGACAGATGATTTATTCATCGGTTCTCCTATAGTATAGTTTTCCCGCTCGGCTATTTGGCTGAGAAGAAATAACTAAATCACAAGACAAATTGCTTACGCATTTTCACTCAAACCTTTATCATATATATTTTTATTGTCTTGGGAATCAGGTATTTACTCTAATGCAAAGATTTTAGTTGTTGAAAGGCTTCGGGAATTGTGTATTTTTCTAAATCTTGTGCTCGTTATCGTGCAGGATAAATACCTAGAGTATTATTACCTAATCCTATTCCATGATCTTTGGGTGTGGCGACATATCCCTTATCGTAAGCTTTTAGTTCTGTAAGCGTGAGAACTCGATACCCTTTTTGCTTAATTTTGGGCAACAGTCGGTCTAGCAGCTGAATCGTTCTTTCTCCTCTACTTTTAGGACCATCGTGGAGCACTAAAATATCCCCTGGATCTAGATTATTCAGCACAAACCATTCAGCAAATGATAGAGACGTTATGTGGGTATCGTAGGGAAAAAGGGAACCCAAAACTAACTGATACCCCTGGTTTTTAGTCACATTTATCATATGGTTGTTATATAGCCCCATACCAGGGCGAAACCAAATAATATTGTTGTCATAGTAAGAGAGACTTTGGTGTGCCTGTAAAAATTTGGCTTCGAAATCTTCGGGGGATAGACGAAGGCTAGATTCGTCAGCAGTCATGTGGTGACCTAACTCATGACCACTAGCAACTAAATCTTGGAGTATAGCTTTATGACTTGGCAGTGCATCGCTCAACACAAAAAATGTTGCCTTTACTCTGTGGCGTTCCAACAGGGTGAGGATTGCTTCAGTAGTCTCCAACTGAGGACCATCGTCAATGGTCAGCGCGATGACAGGGTCGTCCGTATTCACAAAGAATAAAGCACCAGGTCTAAGCTGGGAGACGACTCGAAACATCCATTGCGGCTGACTTAAGCCAAGATATGTTAGGAATATAACGCCAAAGCTGCTTAGCCCTAGAATAGTCTTCCGCCAATGTTTCACGGTCATTATCTATAAAAAAAGGTGCTGCGGGCGTTCTGTCATCAACGCCCTATAGCAGCACCAAGTAAAGGTTTAAACAGGCTGGGTTAGAACCAGCGTTACATGCGTTCTTAGCCCCCGGCAACAGCAGGTACAATACTCACTTCGTCACCATCATTGAGCGCCGTTTCTTTACCATCTAAGAAACGGATATCTTCGCTGTTCACGTAGAAATTTACGAACCGACGTAGTTCGCCATTATCGTTACAGAGACGCGCTTTGATACCTGGAAACTTACTTTCCAAGGCATCCAGCAAACCAACGATATTGTCACCACCGATCTCAACGGTGGCTTCGTTGTTCGTAAACTTTTGCAGGGGCGTGGGAATGAGAACTTTAACAGCCATGGAAACAACAACTCAAAAAATAAAACAGAAATCAGTGTAGCAGGTGAGTGTAATGGTCCGGATCGGTCCGTAGGGGGTTAACAGGCAACGCCCCTACCATTAACACAAGGGCAATCTTTAAACCTGAGTTTGCTGCCAATCTAAACGGTTTAGGGTGTTGGCTCTTTCCCAAGCTCGCTCGAAGCTGTCTAGCTTAGGATCGATGAATAGGGGTTCACCCACGGCACCGCTAACGGCTTCTTGGGTTTTGAGGCCATTACCGGTGATGTAAGCAACGGTACTTTCATCGGGGTTAATCTTTCCGGCTTCTACTAGTTTCTTGAGTACGGCAATGGTGGTGCCGCCAGCGGTTTCGGTAAAGATGCCTTCGGTTTCAGCCAGTAGCTTCATGCCTTCAATAATTTCAGCATCAGTGACATCTTCGATATTGCCATTGGTCTTCTTGGCAATTTCTAGGGCATAGATGCCGTCCGCCGGGTTACCGATGGCAATGGACTTCGCGATGGTGTTGGGCTTAACGGGGGTAATGAAGTCCCGGCCTTCTTTATAGGCTTGGGAGATGGGAGAGCAGCCCTCTGCCTGGGCTCCACTAAATCGTACGGGCTTGTCATCCACTAGACCTACTTTGACAAACTCGTTGAAGCCCTTATAAATTTTGCCGTAGAGAGAACCAGAGGCTAGGGGGGCAACGATATGATCAGGCAATTTCCAACCTAGCTGTTCCACGACTTCATAGGCCAATGTTTTGGAGCCTTCGGAGTAGTAAGGGCGTAGGTTGATGTTTACAAAGCCCCAGCCATGGGTGTTGGCCACTTCAGAGCACAGGCGATTGACCTGGTCGTAGTTACCGTGGACGGCCATGACGGTGGGGTCATAAATCAGTGTGCCTAATACCTTACCGGCTTCTAGGTCGGAGGGAATAAAGACGCAGCAGTCGAGGCCAGCATGGGCGGCAATGGCGGCGGTGGAGTTGGCTAGGTTACCGGTACTGGCGCAGGAGACAGTGGTAAACCCTAACTCGCGGGCGCGGGTCAATGCGACGGAAACTACCCGGTCCTTAAAGCTTAAGGTGGGCATGTTAACCGCATCGTTCTTGATGTAAAGCTCTTTGAGACCCAGGCGACGGGCTAGACGATTGGCCTTTAGCAACGGCGTCATGCCTGTGCCGACATCGATGGGGTCGTCGGTGGCAACGGGCAAAAATGCTTTATAGCGCCAAATGGAGTTGGGTCCAGCGGCAATGCTCTCACGACTAACCTGGCGGCGAATAGCGTCGTAGTCGTAGGCCACTTCTAAGGGGCCGAAGCATTCTTCACATACATGCTTGGCACCTAGATCATAGGTAGTGCTACATTCACGGCACTTGAGATTGCTGAAGGTGGAGGATTGCAGGGTTTGGGCTTTTGGACGGTCGATGGCCTGGGTCATGGATTTATAGGGGATGAAAATGACAGATTAATTTGAACGTATCACGGGGTACAAAATGGCGTCAAACATACCCGACTGATTTGGTCGGGTATTATGAGTCCCTTAATTAATAGGCTTTTTAGTTCAAGCGACGGATACCATATTAAAAGTCTATGGATAACAGTGCTTTTTCAATGGATTTGTTTCGTTGGACATAATGGGGGTTTGTTCATGCCCTGGGAACTGGCGCACTGAGGCATTTAATTAAATTTTGTTCCCTGGTGATTGAGCATCCGTAATCCGTCACGTTTACCAGGTTGATATCTGACGGGGACGTTGCTGTAGGCAACCCAATTAAGTTTGATTATCGGCTTTACGTATAGAGAAACATGAATTCTGAAAAGAACGTTCCTGCTTCTCCTCGATCCGGACGGACAGAGTTGGCAGGTGTGAATCCTTCATTTAAAAAACGTTGGTGGTTATTGTTTTGGACGTTGGCAAGCTGGTTAGGCCTGTTGTTGGGCGTTTTAACCATGTTTCTGCTCTACTCTCGTTTAGAGCTCAATCGCTATGGCCAAGGGGAAGATTGGTCTTATCTTTTCCGGGGGCTAATGCTTTGTGGCGCGACCCAAGGACTAGTATTAGGGATATTACAGGGCATTGTTCTCTGGGCCATGGGGTTTGTTAGTTTCCAAAAAATGCTGCAGTGGCTCAGGGCAACGGTGGTGGCCATGGCCATAGGCATGGCATTCCCCATCGCTACGGCATCGATTGATCGCGATCGACTGAT
>CALHGI010000136.1 GCA_938029995.1 uncultured cyanobacterium
ACCGCCGCCTATCGAGGACGCTACCGCCTCAGTTACCTGATGCCCGCCTTAGTGTGGCCAGGGCCCATAGTCTTGGTGGTGCCCAACGCCATCCACCAACAACTGGTGCAAGATGACATTCCCACCCTGCTCCAGACCCTCCCCACAATCAAATCAATTCAAATAGGTGATCGGTGGCCGGGTGAAACCTTTCAAGGCATTCTCATTACGTCCCCCAGCGCCTGGCTATCAGCTCAGATCAAAGCAACCGCCCAGAATAGTCACCCCCAAGAGGACGCCGCATTTCCCCCGAATATTGTCACCCTGATTGACGGCATCGATCCTTTGATAGATTGGGCCCGCGGCCAGTTGACCTACAGCCTTGACGATGCTGATTGGCACCAGTTAGGGCTGGCCTATCCTTCCCAGCAAAGTGTCATTCGCGATTTGCGTGTCAAGCTCACCCACCTCGCTTTTCAGCACCCTGCCAATCCCTACAGTTGCTATCTAGCCGACAGCGAGGAATATGACCTATTAACTGAGCTAGAGAACCGGCTAGCTAGCACCCCCCTCGGGCTAGAAGCATTACCCCCAGCCTGGCAACAGTTCCGCCAGCAGATTAATCGGAACGATGGCATGGCTTGGTTGCAGCTCAATCGGAACTCAGGTCAGTTAACACTGCGATGCGCCCCCGTGAACCTGGCGGAAATCCTGACTCCGATCTGGCAACGACAACCGGTGGTTTTGATTGGAGCTGCCGTGGACGAAGAACGACGGGCTGAAAGCTACTGCCAGCGCCTCGGTCTAGAGGATCTTACCTGCCTGAAATTCACCCCCGATCGCCAGCAAGATGGGATTCAGCTTTATAACCCCGACCGGCTGCCCATGCCCAACAGCAGCCGATTTCCCTCTGCAATTTTGCAAGAGATCCGCCATCTTCTCCAACTGCCCGACACACGCACACAGCCAACGGTGATTTTAGTGGGGGATACTCCCCTAAAGGCACAAATAGGCTCAATTCTCGCAGCGGAATATGGGTCTCGAGTCCAGGTGGAGCAATCAGAGCTGAAGCAGAACAGCATCCTCATCACCGGTTGGGACTTTTGGCAGGACTACCGACTCCGCTGCCCAGCCCCAGGATTATTGATCATTACCACCCTGCCGATCCCATCCCTGGAAAATCCTTTAGTAGCTGGCCAGGTAGCCTATTACAAACGGTTACGCCAAGATTGGTTTCGATTGTTTTTGTTACCCACGGCTTTGCAAACCCTACAGCTTGCGATCGCACCCATCAGCGCCCAGCAAGGCAAAGTGGCCCTCCTCGACAATCGGGTCAACCATCGCAGCTATGGCCGTACCATCCTCAAAACCCTAAATCCCATCGCCCAAAGTACATACCTGGAGCCTAACTGGTTAGCACCAGCAAACCAGGCGCTATAATATCAGCCAAGCCAATTAAGCGAACAAAACCATGGGAGAAGCAAAGCGACGACAGTCCAAACTAGGCGAAAGCTATGGCGAGCCCGAACGAATTTTTCCCTGGCTCCCCATTACTAAGCAGCAATCTGAAGCCTTTGTAACCTGGAGCAGTCGCGGAGCATGGGCTGGCATTGTCGCCATGATCGTCCTATGGTTCACCGTCAGATTTATCGGGCCCTTATTTGGCTGGTGGACATTAGCGACCTAAATAAATCAGATTAAGCCCGTTACTAAGGCAGATTTTTTAGGCAAACCGTTACAAAGAAGACCTTCTGCCTAGACATATAGGCTTAAGGTAGCTATGGTGTGGCTAATGTCATAGCTTTTTGACTGTTACATAGCAATTAATTTTCATAACAATCCACGATATTGAACGGGTTATTTCATCAACCCACTGAACGGTTAAGGTGTCTTTAAGTCAACGTCTATCTTAGGAATCAGACTGGGTAACTTATATACACCGTCTACCGAATAAATCATCAACTATTAACTCAGCTCGATCCCAGAGGAAGCGATCCCCATTTTTCAAACATCTCCATCTACTTGCCCATAGGGATAGATGGATAGCAAAACGGAAAAGTAACTACTCATTACTTTTTACCTGATGGGATTAGCCCAGATTGAAGGATCAGTAGAGATAATAGAACAATTCATAAAAAATATTAAGCAAAAATTAAGATTCAACCTTACAATGTGACCGGTGGGGAGGAGAACGTAAATGTTTGTTCGACTTGCAGAACAACACCGCCAATTCGTAAAAGATTTGGTCCTAAATCTAAAAGCGCTAGCAATTGTTCTTGAGAATCAAGGATATCTAGCGTCATGTTACACGTGCGGTGATCAGCTCAATAGTGCTTCATTCATGGTCAGCTTAGGCAACGACCATCTCATCCGTTTTCTGGTTTCAGATTATGGCATCACCTGGACAGAAATGCGGGATGATCGAGAGCTGATGAAGCTTGAAGGTGCAGAAGCAATTAATCAGCTTCAGGAATTGGCTAATTTAGTTAAGTACCGTATTCAGCCCGTTGAATACCAAGTTGCCTATCGTTCTGTATAGATTACGGACTAAGCAATCGCCAACTAGCAACACTTCGCTGACGCTAGCAACTATCATGTGACCTGTCACCACCCTAGACAGTCACTCATTTGTCTTTCGATGAGAATAGCCACCCTTGGTTGAAGCCGCCTTACTAAGCTGGGAACATAAATACGTTAAAGCCAATTCGGTTCAGCTGCACTATGTGACCCAAGGTAGTGGCAAGCTCCTGATCTTGCTCCATGGACTGTTTGAGTTTTGGTATTCGTGGCGCCATCAACTCCCTTACCTATCCCGCCAATTTAAGGTAGTTGTTCCAGATTTAAGGGGTTATAACGACTCTGACAAACCCCGTACTGGGTATGACTTAGATACGCTCAGCTGTGATATCTCCGCCCTGATACACAACCTAGGTTATGAAAAGGCCCATGTCGTTGGCCATGACTGGGGTGGCGCCATTGCATGGCATTTAGCCCGCCACTTTCCTAACAAGGTAGATAAACTGGCCGTACTCAGTACCCCCCAACGTTGGCAAACGGTCTTGACCCATGGGCTCTCCCATAGTTGGAGCCATTTACAACGCAACTGGCATGTATTGGCGTTACAGACCCCAGGCTTACCCCAATGGTTAATCAAGGAAAATGTGTCCTCCTTGATGGCCTACCTTTTTCAGCAACAAGTTGTGAGAAAAAGTGCTTTTACCCAGGCCAATGCCGACC
>CALHGI010000137.1 GCA_938029995.1 uncultured cyanobacterium
GACCGTTTCATTCGCACTAACGGTTTGCCCTGAATAGTTGAGTGCCAGTTCATACAGGGTCCCTGCGATGGGGGTACGTACCGATAGCTCGTCTAGGCCTGCTTCCACCTCGGCGAGTTCCTCACGCTGTCGACCCAGCTGAGTTGTCAGTGCCCGCCGATGCTCCTGTAATAACCCCTTTGAATAATTAAATACTTTAGCAGAGCTAACACTGTAGGCTGGCTGAAGGGAGTTGGCCGGTGAGCGTCTTTGTTCTAATGAGGTAATCTCGTTACTCACTTGAGCAATTTGCTCTTGGGTTTGGGAAATTGTCGTCTTGATATTAGCAATCTCTGTCAGCACAGATTTCTTATCAAGAGAGGCGATGGCCTGGTTGGCACTCAAGGCCTCATAATTTTCAACCAGTATGGTATCGATGGTGCCGCTAGTATTCGCCTGAACAGTCTGAATTTCACCGGTTGGCTTCACCATCGCTTGGGCCCCAACGGTCGTGCGATAGGTCAAAAAGGTAGAGGCCATTGCCCCTAATCCCAATGCACCGACCAAGCCTAAACCACCAAATACCAGCAGACGATTGGGCGATGGCAGGAAATGTTTAACAACGGGTAATGCCGGTGCTTGATAGTCTTCTGGAGACGTTTCAGGCGCAGATTGATAATCTTGCGTTACCGCTGCTAGGGTGCCTGCAGATGATTCCGAATGATCAATCACCAGGTCGCTGACATCAGTCACCCTATCTACTCGAACAAGACCACTGACATCGGCCGCCTTGCTCGAGCGGATAGGGCCAAGGTCCATATCCCTGACCGGCTCAATCGCTGCCGACTTTGTCACCTCATTGGGCAAGTCAAACATAGGATCTGAAGCAGGGTCATCGTGTTTCATAGGTCACACTTACTGGATGATTAAATACAAAAGAATACTTACGTAAACTAATTAGTGATCTATATGTCCTGGCAGTGCAGAGATATCAGATTTGTTTTTTCCACTGCTACTTACTAGACGCTTTGGGTCATCCAAAAGGTTGGGCAATCCCCCGCCTAAAAATTGCAAATGGCCACCCTCTCGAGCGAGTAAAAATTCAGGAGAACCAGCAATATCCGCTTCTCCGTTATTAATCACGGTTACCCAATCAACAACTCGGTTCACACTGGAACGATGGCTGATCAGAACCGTGGTGTGCCCCTTACGATGAATTAGCAGTCTGTGAAGTAATTCGGCTTCACTTAGGGGATCTAGCGCAGATGTGGACTCATCTAAAATTAAGATGGCTGGCTTCAACACCAAGGCTCGGGCAATGGCCAATCGCTGTAGCTGACCGCCCGAAAGATTAGAGCCAAATTCACCTAATATCGTCAAATATCCGTCTGGTAAATCTTTAATAAAGGCATCTGCCCCCGTAATTCGACAGGCTTCTACAATTTCCTTATAGGTAGACTTAGGCGCGCACAGTTGGAAATTCTCTAAGATCGATCGACTCCAAAAGTGGGTTGTTTGAGAGACCAAAACAATTTGTTGCC
The DNA here is from genome assembly GCA_938029995.1 of uncultured cyanobacterium. Lineage (GTDB taxonomy): Bacteria > Cyanobacteriota > Cyanobacteriia > Phormidesmidales > Phormidesmidaceae > Leptothoe. Next base: position 1,521 of record CALHGI010000137.1, read on the forward strand.
GTACACATTCAGTGGACAAATCATGCAAATTGTAGGGACCCACCAGCACATCACCTGACTGGTAAGGATGTAACCCAGCCAAAATCTTAGCAATGGTGCTTTTACCAGAACCAGATGCCCCCACTAGGGCCGAAGATTTTCCACCAGGAATGGTCAGTGAAAATGTTTCTAGTAAATTAAATCGACCTGGGTAGTGAAAGTTAACCTGATTAAAGGTGATGTCACCATTTGAAGGAATTTGAGCTAAGGGCTTGAGCCAGTCCTCGGGGCTTTCATCTTGGACATCAATAACATCATCAAATCGTTGTACAGATGTTTTGACCTCCACGAATTTATCTGAAAAATCGACGATAAAGTAAATAAACCTTAGAAAGCTGTAGCTTAGGGTGCTAAAGGCTAAAAGCTGTCCAAGGGTTAACTCCTGGTTGTTCACCATGGTGCTTCCCAACCAAAGGATACCAATGCTACCAACCCCTGACACCATAGAGGCAAGCTGACTGGTTAAAAAGGTTAACTGTACAGTCTCTGCCTTTTGACTAGCCAAGTTGCCAAATCGTCCCTGCATCTCTTTCCAAAGCTGAGGTTGAGCCGTCGTTGTTTTAAACGTCATGGCTCCCTTGAAAATTTCTACCAGTAGAGCCTGATTTTTGGCCTTAAGGGATAGCAACCGGCGAATACGATTTTGAAATACGGGCAGTAGTGTTAATGTCGCCAACAGCATCACCATTGCTATGAGTAAAGAGCAAATCGTTAGGCGATAGCTGTAAAAAAAGAGCATGCAGCCTAGGGAAACTGCAGCAGTAAAGAATAGTGATGGGAGCTGGACCGCGCCATCAACGATGAGTTCATTAATGCGGGATATATCTTTGAGACTACTGGCAAACTCACCACTACGCCTTGTCTCGTAATAGTTTAGGGGCAGTTTCAACATCTTTCGACCAAACTCTAGGGTGAGCCCTAGTTCTAGCCGTTGGAAGATGTTTGCCACCAAGGTTACCTGCACCAGATTTAATAGGCTTTTGATCACAAAAAAGCCCATCGTCGCCATGGCGACCTTCGGCAGAACTTGAATATCCTCTCCACCGAGGACATCATCGGTAATGTATTGGATGAAAAATGGAACGGTTAGGGATAAAAATCCAATGAACAGGCCATATATTAAGACCTGAAGCAACGAAATACGATAGGGCCAAGCCTGTTGTATGAAGCCAGCAACTCTACTGGGCTTATTCGTCGACAAGCGATAAAACGCTTCGTCTGGCACGAGCAGCAACATGGCTCCGTCGCCCCAGCTCCGCTTAATTTCCTCAGCACTGAGGTAACGAATGCCGACACTGGGGTCTGCAATCACATACTTATCCCGCTGTTTTCCATAGAAAACAACCCACCGCTCCATACCCCAATGCATGATGGCGGGCAGCGGTAGCCGATGGATGCGAGCAAAAATATCGTCAGTTGCTTGACCAGAACGTGCTTGAAACCCTAAAGCTTCAGCTCCCTGCTGCAGGCCCAAGAGCGATACCCCTAACTGGCCTGTCCCAATAACTTCACGCACATTGGACAGGGAAAGGTCCTGACCATAATGCTTTGCAATCATTGCGAGACAGGCAATCCCACAATCCTCTTCTCTGGGCTGGCTGATAAATGAATACTTCATAGGATCACGGTGTATGTGCCTTGGGGCAGACCAAAAAGCTCCTGGGAATTAGTTGCAATAGCGCAGTAATTTGGGACGTTGTAAGTTTGAATATGGGATAAATGGGGACAAACCTATAAATTACAGTTGATGAATAATTTTTACCATCGGATAGATGAAACAGCAGGATGAGAATGGCGAAACTTTGGCCAAATAACTAATATTTGTTGAAATTTTTACAGACTAACGAACTTAGTGATTTCCATTCTTCCTAAGAAATAGGCGTCAGCGCCTTTAAGGCTAAACCATCCAGACCTATAAACATCCGGCCTCTGTGTTTTAGTCCAAGGAGGAAAGCGTTAAAAGCCCGCACTAAATTTGATCGGCCTAAATTCAAGCCTGGATCACTAGTAGAGCCACCATCAAAATTTATAGAAATTAGCAGTAGTAAATTAAATGTGCCCTAATGTTTTACGAATTTCGCATCTCCCTAACTAGAGTCATCTGTAGGTGCTAGACGTTATGAATAAGCGTATGTTTCTAGTGAAAATATAGACCTAAGTAAAATCACCCTAATATATGTCATCTGTCAGGGTAGTTAGGATCATAAGAATCCTCTGGAAGCCTTAAATGACAAGGACTAACCGACTATCCACTGAGGTTGGAGTTTGGAAATATGTATCCATGGATGGATACAACCATTGGAAGAATGGACCTACAGTAATATCACTTAAACTTATATCCAATAATGGAGACAGCAAACTATATTTTTAAGTTGGATTTATTTTAGGTTTATATAAACCTAAAGATTTTATTGATATAGCTAAGTATTTCTGCGAATTTCCTTGACTTTGTGCAGAAAACTTTGCGTTTCTATGACAAACGGCTGAAATATTTCAGCCGTTGAGTCTTGTATAGACGTCGATATGCGTAGCTTGACGCGATGATCGACGGTTTGAACTAATTGTCAGCTCTGGGAAAACTGGCCACTTTAAGATGCAC
>CALHGI010000138.1 GCA_938029995.1 uncultured cyanobacterium
AGGCAGTGGCGATGTGGCCTGGGGGTAGCATGGATGACCTTAGGAAATGGAGATGGTTGGGGAAGGGAGATAGTTGGGTGTGGAGGTGATTGGGCCAGGGATGGAGAGGGCTAATCCCGCCGGGCCTCCCCCGCTTCCATCCGCCTTAGCTCTTGGTGAACGCTGGTGCCCACCTGCAGGGCTTCATTGAGCAGTTGGCCATAGTCTCCGACGATTTCCGAGGCTTGGAGTGTCTGTAAGCTAGAGAGATTGGTTTCAATGCTGGCAAATAACTCATGGCGACGGGAAATAAATCGCTGGTGTTTACGCATGATTTTATCGCTCATTAGGCCGTTCATTAGGCTCTCTCGGGTGAGGTGCAGGGCCTCCTTAACGGCGTCTGGATTATCTAAAGACAGGCGTTTAGAGGAGCCATCGGCCTGGCGTAGCTCCTCTAGGATCTCCACCGCTTTAATCATTTCGTTAAAACGATCCACTTCGTCTAGCAGGTGACTGAGCACCTGGAGCTGCCGACCTTTATGGATGCCATAGAAACCATGGGCAACGGTGGTTGCGATCGCACCACCCACCCCCAATAAAAAACCCAGACCTCCCACCTGGCCCACCAGGTTTCGGCCCAACACCAGGGCCACGGGTAGCCACAGCACCAGGGCCACCGCCAGCACCAACCCCTGATTAATCAGCCAGGTCCATCGCAGCTTGGGGTGCCGCAACACCGACAGCCGCGTTCCCCGCCCCATGGACAACTCATTAATATCAAGACCGGTCACCTCATCCAAATCGCGGTTTGTAATCCGCAGGTTATCCAGATTCACCTCACCCATCCATTGCATCTATCTTGCCCACAGTGAAAGGGCCACAGTCGTACCATAATTTTATTACCACCCCAAGAGAGAACCCAGGCTGGTCACAATCTGGGCATAGAAGTTGCCATCAATCTCGGGACGAAATACCTGGAAGGGTTCGTTTGGTGCCCCAAAAAAGGGCCGTAGGGTCCAGCCCAGCTGGGAGCCCACCAGGGCATATAACCCCAACCATCCCAGCAATAGTCGGTTACGCATCTGGTCGGCCGTCGCCTCTTCCCCAACAATTTGGCGCATGCCCTGGTAAAACAACCGTACCCCAATGACCCCGGTCAGCCCCATCACCGCCACATTCAGCAGCAAGAAGAAGTTGTATCCCTGGATCGAGATTAAAAAGAAGAGCACCACCGGCGCAAAACTAAATAAGAGCACGCTAATGACCGACACGGCGGTCATTAACATGGCGCTATATTGGCGAAAATTTAGCTTGGAGCCAAAGAGAATATCAAAGAAGTAGAGGGTGGGCAGGCAAATGCCCAGGGTAATTAGATATAGGGCCGGTAGCTTAATCGCTGAAGCGAACATCTGCATCCAGCTACTGGAGGAACCAATGATGGCCCCATACACCCCAAAGAAAATACAGCTGACCACCAGTAACGAAAAGATCTTACGCTCCAGTTTGATATCTTGACGGATGTCCTCTAAAAACTGGTTGCGATCGCGCAATAATCGAATCAAAACTGAAAAATGTTTCATGTGACGTCCACGGAATAGCTTCAGGAGTGCTCCCCCAGAGCTACACAGCAGCCACTAGAAATTTCGTATGGCAAAAAAATTAGACCAAGGTATAGGATCACCTCGGTCCAATTCGGGTCTAAATACCCAGGGCCCATGGGGGCCGTTTTATTTTAATTCCCCTTAACGCGTCCCCTAAGACCCCTGGGCCTTTAGCTGATCAATTTCCTGTCGAATGGCCGACAGCTGTTCAGTCAGGGCGTTAATCTCAGCCTGGATGCCCGTATCAACAACGGGTTTAGCCACCGTATTAACAGTGGCATCACTGGCTGGAGCAGGGGCAAATGGGTTGGGCCACTGGCCATCAAAATTACTGCTGACGTTATCCACAAAATCCCGGGCTTCTTTTTCCGTCTGGGCACCCTTTACCTCTAGTTCATCGGCCAGTCGGTCAAAATCTGTACCAATGTTAGAAAATTTGCTAGCAGAGGCCTGCGGATCTTGAATAGCCTCAACCGCAGATGCTGCAGCTCCTAGGGAAACCCGAAAGCTTTTTTGAATAAATTCGGTAAAAGTATCAAAATTCATGGCCAAAGTCGATATAAACGCCTAATCATCGTTTTATGTCGGAGCATTCATTATAAACACAGGTGAACGGTCTTACCCAGCACCAGACATATAGCCAAACATATGGAGCGATCCACTATGGCTCCATATGTTTGACAAACCATGCCCCACGCAAACGGATAACCTGTGTGCCCCAACCTGTTGCCATTTATGGGGGCAGGTTGGGGACGCGAAAGGGGAGGCCATCCGTTCCCTAGCCCCCGGCTCAACAACACAAAAACCATGGCCCATGGAAATCCACCAGAAATCCACCCCAGCAATGTCTTTCCAAACGGACATCCTAGCAAGAGATCGCCGTCCGCATCATTTTCCCCAAACGAAACAAGACTTTACGGGGTCTGGATGACAGCCTCTGGTATTACCTCAAATCCTAAATCCCAATCCTTAAATTTAAGTAAAAACATAGATTCACAACAGTTAAGCGAATGATACAGATTCTTCCAAAGTATGAACAAATACGTCACACCACTCCTGTCGGCGGCCCCATTCATCACCCAGGGCGTTGCCCATTTGCATTGATACCTATAACTTTCAGCGATCGTTCACCCGGTGGGTTCTGGACAAAAAACGAAGGTCAAGGCTATTCAGCCAACAGAATTCCACTGCTAGAATCAAAGTGATTTCCCATACAAATAGCTAGGATCTAGGTATGCGCTCATATCTCGTTACGGTTGTAGATGGTGTCCACGCTCGCTTTTTTACCCTTGCAGCCGCTGAGTTATCTGACGAAGGACAGTCAGGGCCTCATTTAACCGAGCACAGTAGCCTGAATAATGCCGAAAAGCCCATGGCGACAAAAGGAATCCCCAACAACCAAATTGGGCGTAAACACCACGGTAATCGTCACGAGAAAACAACCCAGTTTACAGAAATAAATCGACGGTTTGCCCATAAGGTTTTGCAGCATATCAGTGCAATCACCCAAACCTCCGCCAGCAATCATCTCATCCTGATTGCAGAGCCTCATATTTTAGGTAGTTTGCGGGAGTCTGTCCCCAGCCACGTGCCCTCCAACATGCCCGTCAGTGAGCTGGCGAAGGATCTCTGTCGATTAAATGCCCATGAACTCCACAAATATCTAACAAGTAAACAAATGTTGCCGAGTCCTAAACGGGTAACCAACAGATAGTTCAGTGATCCCACTGATTTCTGAGCCCCGCCTGTAATCGGCTGAATGCCCTTTCCCTAGATAGATTTCGGGGGAGGGCATTCAGCTAGATGGCCATACCGTGGCAAGAACCCCGTTCAATTGTTATTGTATAGGTGACATACGCCCACCATCAGGGATTTAGATGGGGAGAGAATGACAAATGGTTTTAAAAGGTTGATATCAACACATTATTTGATAAGTTGTCTACCATAGTGATTGTCATAACGAATAGGATTCAAATTAAGGCGGTATGACAGTTGTTCGTTTTTATCAGTAGTCTAGACTACTGATAAAACAATAATAAATAAACGATTTTTAATGAGGTTTTGTATGCTGATGGAATTGTGCCCCTGCTGTGGTATGAGACTACTACGCCATGCGAGCAAGTCTGGTTCTTACTTACGCTGCGGCAGCTGTCGATTTGAAATTTCTGAAGAATTGTCATCGGTTACAGATGAAGAGTCTAAACCCAAAGATAGTCTGTTAGATGATGTGGATGAGCCCGTAGCGGCATCCTGATAGTCGGGTTTAATCACCGACTCAATACATTATTTAGATACAACGACGCAAACGGCTGAAGATGTTCAGCCGTTTGTGCTTTTTTAAAGGGCCGTGGCTACAGGGTCAGGCTCTCCCCCTCAGCATCTAGCACCTGGGCCAAAAAGGCCCATTTATCGGCCACCTCCTCAATCATCTTAGCCGTCGGTTTGCCAGCCCCGTGCCCGGCTTTGGTATCAATGCGAATCAAGACCGGATTGTCCCCCTGGTGGACCGCCTGCAGGGCCGCGGCAAACTTAAAACTATGGGCCGGTACCACCCGATCATCGTGGTCGGCCGTTGTGATGAGGGTGGCCGGATAACGGCTAGGGGTGAGATTATGGAGGGGAGAATAGGCATACAGCGCCTCAAACTCTGCTGGATTTTGCGGAGAGCCGTAGTCACTTTCCCAGGCCCAGCCGATGGTGAACTGATTAAACCGCAGCATATCCATCACCCCCACCGCAGGTAGGGCGGCTGCAAATAGGTCGGGGCGCTGGATCATGCAGGCTCCCACCAGCAGCCCGCCGTTGCTCCCCCCCATAATCCCCAGGTGTTCAGGCTGGGTATAGTTGTTGTCAACGAGCCATTCCGCCGCAGTAATAAAGTCGTCAAAAACGTTTTGTTTATTGAGCTTAGTCCCGGCCTCGTGCCAGGTCTCGCCATATTCTCCGCCCCCCCGCAGGTTGGCCACCGCATAGATGCCTCCCATTTCCATCCACACCAGGTTACCCACCGAGAAATTGGGGCTCAAGGAGATATTAAACCCACCATAGCCATAGAGCAGTGTTGGATTTTTTCCGTTTGGGGTGAGGCCCTTTTTGTGGGTAATAAATAGGGCCACACGGGTGCCGTCCTGGCTGGTGTAGAACACCTGCTGCGTTTCGTATTGGTTGGGGTCAAAGGCGACCTGGGCCTCACGGAACAGGCTTTGTTCTCCCGTGGCTAGGTTATAGCGGTAGATCCGACTGGGGACCGTAAAACTGGAAAATCGATAAAATGTTTCCGTGTCTTCTTTTTTGCCATCAAAGCCGTTAGCTGAGCCAATGCCCGGCAATTCCAGGGTACGGAGGGACTGGCCCTGGAGATCAAATATTTGGATGGTGGTGTAGGCGTCCTTTAGGTAGTTGACAACAAACTGATGGTTCAGCAAACTGACTGAATCTAGGGTTTCTGCCGCCTCGGGAATAATCTCCTGGGGGTTGTTGCCCTGGCTTAGGTCTAGGGCAATGACCCGGCCTCGAGGGGCGTCTAGGTCTGTCTGAAACCAGAAGGTGGAGCCGTCGTTATCAATGAGGCCATAGGAGGCTTCAAAGTCGCTGATAAGCTCCTTCACCTGGCCGTTGGGGTCCTGGAGATCTTGATAGAAAATTAGGTTCTTACGCTCGGTGCCGCGCCACACGGAAATAATCAGATAGCGGCCATCATGGGTCACCTTCCCCTGGAAACCCCATTCTTTCTCATCGGGGCGTTCGTACACCAGCGTATCTTCTGATTGGGGGGTGCCTAGGCGATGGTAGAAGAGTTTTTGGTAGTAGTTAACCTCTTCAAACTGAGCATCTGCGGCAGGCTCGTCGTAGCGGCTATAGAAAAAGCCCTGGTGGTCGTGGCTCCAAGCCGCCCCCGAGAACTTACTCCATTTCAGATGATCACCGGTATCTTGCCCCGTTTCAATGGCGCGAACCCGCCATTCTAGCCAGTCTGAACCTGAGCTAGAAAGACTGTAGGCCAAGTAGCGACCATCCTCACTGATGGCGGTACTGCCCAGGGCAACGGTGCCATCGTCGGACAGGGTATTGGGGTCCAACAGGACCACCGGCTCTGATTCTAGGGATGACTGGGTGTAGAGCACCGCCTGGTTTTGTAAACCGTCGTTCTTGTAATAAAAGTAACGCCCCCCCTGCTTAAATGGCACGCTATAGCGTTCATAATTCCAGAGTTCCGTCAGGCGCTGCCGGAGGGGGGCAACGGTGGGAAGTGTGCCCAGGTAGCCAAAGGTCACTTCGTTTTGTGCTGCACTCCAGGCCTGGGTTTCGTCGGAGTTGGGGTCTTCTAGCCAGCGGTAGGGATCGGGGAC
>CALHGI010000139.1 GCA_938029995.1 uncultured cyanobacterium
CATCCCAGTGGTGCAGCTGCAAAATTAGCTGCCCCTGATAGACGAGCCGTTCATACTCGGGCCCCCCGTGGCCACTGTCGCACCCGAGCACAGCTTGATACCAGCGGCTACTGGCTTCCACATTCCTGACCGCGATGAGAGGTTGTGCTTGCATCGGTTATGCTTTCCTATGTTCTATTCTGTCGGCGCCGGGTGTCCCCTGGGCCCTGCTAACCTAAACAGGATGATGATATAAGCTGCCACAGTGCCTGAAATTCTCCAGAAAACCTTTTTAGGCAACACCATTGCCGCCTATGGTATCGCGCTACTGAATATGGGGGTGGGGGTTGCGATCGCACATTTCCTCCAACATATCCTCCTCCGTCGCCTCCAACGCTGGACCCAACGCACCACCAGCCCCCTAGACGACCAGCTCATTCGCATCATCAAGCGCCCCATTCTATGGCTCCTATACCTGGGCTTTTGCTACCTTAGCCTCCAAAACCTCACCCTCTACCCGACCGTTAATCAGCTGCTGACAGTCGTAGGCGTCATCTCCGCCACCCTACTCCTACTGCAACTGGCGAGCTCAGTGGCCGAATACAGTTTACGTATCTACGGGCATCTCCATCGCCATCAGCCCAATATACGACAGAGTCTAAATGCCCTCATCCCAGCGGTACGGGTTGTCCTATGGGCCGTAGGGATTATCTTTATCCTAGACAACCTGGGCTTTGATATTTCCGCAGTGGTCACGGGTCTGGGCATTGGAGGAGTAGCCATTGCCCTGGCCTCCCAAGGAATTTTGCAAGATCTGTTTAGCTACTTTTCAATTTTATTAGATCGCCCGTTTGAGATTGGCGACTTTATTATTGTTGGCGACATGGCGGGCACCGTGGACCAAATCGGGATTAAAACCACCCGACTACAGAGCCTAGACGGGGAACAGCTGATTTTAGCCAACACGGATCTAACCGCCTCTCGCATCCAAAATTTTCAGCGCATGGCCCAGCGCCGCATTGCCTTTAACCTGGGTGTGGCCTACGAAACAAACAACGCCCAGCTAAAACAAATTCCCCAGATCATTCGCACCGCAATCGAAGAAATTCCCCAAGTTAGCTTCGACCGAGCCCACTTTTCTGGCTTTGGCGACTTTAGCCTCAACTACGAAGTCGTCTACCGGGTGCACACTAGTGACTACATGGTCTATCGAGATGCCCAACAAACCATGAACCTGGCGATCAAAGAACAGTTTGACCAAGCAGGCATTGAGTTTGCCTATCCGACTCAAGTTTTGTACGTGAATCAGTCCCCATTAGCCACCGATTAATGACCTGTTGGATGGCTGATTTGCAGCATAAACTTATCTAGCCCCAGGGACTGCCACCCCAATTTTGGCCCCGGCCGCCCCTCAACTGCATCGGCTACACGGCCAGACTAAAGGTATCCCGACGATGAAAGTCAGGCTTTTCACCGGGATGCTCAAGGGCCCAATGGGAAATACTATCGGTCTTCAGGACGCTGCTCACACCAATGGCTAAAGGTTGGTCAATGGCGAGCCATTCTTCCGTGGGCAGCTCCACGGTCAAATAATATCCCTTCGTTAGGGGTTGCCAAGTGCTGGTGATTTCTTTGCAGGCCGGCTCAGCCACCATGGCCTGGCGATAGTCATCAAAGCGATATACATTCCAATCGCCATTGGGGGACGTATTGACCTCCCAATAGCGGGGAGAGTCGGGCAGACCGATAAACACCTCAAAACAGGTATTTTCCCAAAGATGATCGCGGCGACTAGGAGTTTCGTCCGTGACGGGGGGCACCTCTAGCTCCTCCACCGCCCCGGTGAGCGTGTACTCAATGGTAAGGGACGATTGGGAGCGCACCACTCGCCCAGAAATCACTAAATCAGATATGGGTTCAAATGGTTTTAGTAAAAACGGTATGGCCATGAATAATTTCCTAGGGAACAACCACAGGGGACACGGCGACTATGTAAGTGAATCAAAGGATTCAAGCGCCATGTACAGCTAGGTTTTGACCGGTTAAAGACACCCCCTTATCCACGACCGGAACGCGACAGGTTTCCACGGGACCGTGGGTTAGGTGATCTATAACTCAGTACGTATTAAGTAGTTCTACGTTGTACAACGCACTTCAGTACAGTATTCAGTTTTTAATTGATCAATTACGGCTTGGATAGACAGTTTCTGGAGGTGAATACTCTCAGCTAGTTGAAACTGCACCAGGGCCCGCTGAAGGTTATGGCCCGGACGCTGGGTTTTAAAGTACCGATTCCCCGCCAGATGATCGCTAAAAAAGCGTAGCCCCAGCTCAAAGCTAATCAGCCAGATGGCGTCATAGATGTAGTCGTATTCCACCGCCTTAAGAAATGCGCCGGCGCTGGATAGATAGCCCCGCAGTACGGCGGCACAGGTGGACACATCAAAGGTCACGGCCTGCCAGTGCTGGGTTTCTTCACCCAGGGGATTGCAGCTAGAGCGCAAACAATCGCCAATATCATAGTGAACCAGCCCCGGTTTAATGGTGTCGAGGTCAATCAGGCTCACGGCCTGTTGGGTGTTCGTATCAATCAAAATATTGTTGATTTTTGGATCGCCGTGGATGGCACGTAGGGGTAAATGTCCCGCGGCCTTGGCATTTTCTAAAATAGCCACCCGGTTGCGATGGTGGGCAATCAAGGTACAACAATGGTGTTCGTCTGGGGCTAGGGTAGCGGCCTGGGGCAGGATCGCATCGTACTGACGGAGATAGTTGGGGGTAATGTGAAACCCAGGTAAGGTATCGGCTAGATGGGCCGAGGGCAGATCGCTGAGCAGGTTGTGGAAACAGCCCAGGGCAGCGCCCACCTCCATGGCATGGTGCAAATCTTGGATAGTGTTGAAGGTGGTGGTGTGGGGAACAAAGCTTAGGCCTCGCCAAAGTTGTCCCTGGCGATCGATCCAATGGTGCTGATTATCCTCCGTTCTTAGCACAGTAGGAACTTCCCACCGACGGTTGAAGGGGGTTGTGCTCAACCGCTGGTGGGCATGGCTGACAAACTGACAGAGATTGTCCATCACTTGTCGCGGCTGGGAAAAGACCTCGGCATTGATGCGTTGTAGGACAAACGGCTGCTCCGCCTCCACGAGATAGGTATCGTTAATGTTGCCACTGCCTAAGGGATGAATATCCATCACCGGGCCATGACTGATAAATTGTTGCGCAATGTGGACAAGTGGCTGTTGTGCCAGCGCGTTAGGACGCTCAGCTTCGGAGAGCATAGGACAGATTTATAAAACTCTGGGCAATCATACTTTCACGGTTTAAAAGAGGTAACCCGCAGAGACGATACAAAGCTTCTATCAAGGTGCTAGACGATTTCATGGAGGCTGTGGCCATGGTCTGTTGCCAACATACCAGTAGTCGAGTTAAAGCGTGCCATCGGCCCACATCAGCTGGATCAGTTTTGTCTCTGGACGGGTTCAACCCTAAATAGTCCGGCCCTAGCCCCAGGCACCCGAACCTAGGGCGATCTGATACATCGCCCCTAGGGCCATAGCCACCACCGCCCCAATCAGGGTATTAATAATATTCACCACATCGTGGGTCAGCCCCGGCAGCTTGTCTTCAATGGTGGCCCCAATCAAACTTTCAATGGTGGTGGCAACAAAGGCGGCAATGGCGCAAATAACAATGCCCACCAAGGGAATAAACCCTATGCCCCAGGCGGCAACGGCCAGGATGAGAGACCCCACCACGCCGGCTAAAGTACCCTCTAAACTCACGGCCCCTTCAGTGCCCGGGGGGACCGGCTGCAGGGTCGTGATCAAAAATGTTCGCCGACCATAGGCTTTACCAATTTCCGTGGCGGATGTATCCGAAAGTTTTGTACTGAGGCTGGCAACAAATCCGAGGATCAGTAACGGTGCCACTGGGCCATTCGACAGCTCGCCGACGGACGTCACGGGAGAATACCCCGTAATCCACACAAGCAGCGCACAGAGGGCAGCAGTCAGCGCCGACCCCCACACATTTCCAGGGCCTCGCACCCCGCCGCGCTCTTCAGCGATACCGGCGGCTTCTTTCTCCGCAAAGCCCACCTTGGTCACCGCCGAACCGGCAGCAAAATACACCAGCATCACGGCGTAGGCTTGCCAGCCCAAACATCCCCATACGATTACCCCCAGGACCCAGGCATGGAGATACCCCATGGGGGTGAGCAGTTTCTTTGGGCTAATAAAGGCTGCCCCCATGAGCAGGGTATTTAAAAGTACTGCAACTAACCAAGGATTTTGCGTCATCGTTTGCGTTCCCTTTGTCGATGGGGGGCAGGGGGTCTAAAGTCCTCTAGCTATGAGGACATTGCGGTGGGCTCTGCCAGGGGCATTTGCACCAGCTTGTAGACTAAAAACAGCATCAATACGGCCATG
>CALHGI010000140.1 GCA_938029995.1 uncultured cyanobacterium
CGATGGATTTCGGTGATGACCCGATTGGTGCGCCGCAGGATAACTTCCTGTAGGGGCATCTGCTTAGCGGGTGCGGCGATCACCCTGGCCATGGCGGTGCCGAATAACCAGGCCAAGGGTAAACCCGCTAGCAACAACCCCGTCCCCAAAAGAAGATTGGCTCCATGACGGGCCCAAGGATGGCGGGCCGGAGGGGCGACGGGGGAAATCGTTGGGGATAGTTCGGGGCTAGGGTAAGGGGGGTGTGAGTTGGGGGTGTTGATCATGGGACCAATTCATTAGGGCCATCCATCCCAAGGATTGACCTCTACGACACTGGCGTCGCTGATGACGACCAGAAAATCGAGTTGGGGTTTCTCGGTGGGGGCTGCTGTCACTAGGCTGGGGAGCTTGAATTCGTCTGCGTATTGTTCAGCGGGTGCATTATCGGCTTCATAGCCGGTGATGTTACCGTCGTCGTCTAGGCGAACCCGATAACGCAGTTCTGGCCCAGTCCAGTCAGTGGATCGAGTATCAACAATGGTACGTCGCAGTTCCTCGTTCAAGTCGTAGATGCGATCGAGATCTTGAATGGAGGTGGCGACAAACGGATCTAGATCTTCTGGGGCAATGGCTACTGGTGATGCACTGTCTGCAGCGTCGCCAGTAGGTTCGTCGCTAGGTAAGGTGCTAGTGGCCTCGCTAGTGGCCTCTTCTGGGGTGTCGTCACTGGCGTCTCCGTTGGTTAACTCCTGGTCTGCGTCAGAACTGGAGGGGTCCGTTTCGGTTTCAGGGGTGACCACGTCGGGGGTGACTACATCGGGGGCGACCACGTCAGGGGCGACCAACTGATCGGACAGGACATTAACCGTACCGTCGGGGTCAAAGGTGACATCAAACTGGGCGACGGATTCTGCGATCGCATCCCCCGTTGGAATATAGGTGAGGCCAGGCAGGGGAGTGCTGTCTATGGCCTCCAGGGAGGCGGTATCTAAGGGGTCGTAAGCGACAATATCCCCGTTTTGGGTAACCGAAACCTGATAGTTGAGGGACTGGTCAAAGGTGGCATCCTCGGACAACTCGCCGCTGATTTGCTGCTGCAGTTGCTGCTGCAATGCCGCCAGCTGAGCGCCATCGGTAATGGGGCTAACCGTTGCAGCATCGTCCGGAGCCTGGGCGTCGGGGGTAGTGGCATCCGCCGTGGCGGGTTCATTGGGGGAAGCGTCATCCACCGCATCGGGCGGAGCGTCATCCGTCGCGTCGGGCAAGGTCTCCTCCAGGGCGGCAGGATTTTGGGCATCCAACCCTTCTGGTTCAGCCAGTTCAGGTACTGGCAAGAAGAATAGCCCCAGGGCCGCCACCGCCAGGGTGCCAAACCCTAACAGGGGAGGGGTCACCCGTTGGGCCAGGGGTTCTGCCGCCCTAACATACCTGCGGGGAAGGGGGGCCAGTTTAACCGAGAAGTCAGGCAGAGTTTGATTGTCAGCATAGAACTGATCGATGGCCTCAGCCATGTCAAACAGCTGTACCGTCGACAGTTGGAGAGTTTTGCCCTCGGAATTCGCTAGCGATTCACGGGCGATGTCATCGAGGATTTCAGGCTTAAGGATCAGGCGATGATATTGTCCTGCCTCCGGTTCCACCGCCACCAGGGATGCCTGGGAAGCCATGTGTTCGGGATGCTCAAAACCGCTGAGTAAACGCTGGCAATAGGCGCTCACCGCTACAATTAGGGCTTTGAAGAACTCCGAGCCGCCCTGGAGAGAGGTCTCCACTCCGACGATCTTAAATTCAGCATTGGCCAAAATGGACAGCACATTGGACGCGTCCGTGCTCAGGCCCTCTAAGATTAAGCTGCAATTGGGCAGCACATACTGTCGTTGAATGGTCATGATACCTCCCCATCAAAGAGGCTGGTCCACAGCCGTTCTTCACCACGGGTGCCCGTGCATAGCAATAGCTGCGTCAACAAAGACAGGGCCAGCTCGTCTAATTTTTCATCGGTGCTGTAGGTGAGCACCATGGCCCGTTTAGGATTCATCCGCGCCCGGAAGTGGGAGCGAAATCGCTTCAGGTATTTGGCCAAACGAAAATGATGATCGAGGGAAAGCTGCTGATCCTGTAGTTGCTGATAGCCCAAAAACAGCTGACGAATCAGCACCGTTAACTTGCGACAGAGATAACACACCACCAACACCAGGGCCTTGGACTCTTCCAGGGTGAGGGGCTGTCGCTGGTTAAATTTCCGCAGGGGATTCGTGCTACGCAATCGCCATAGGTGGACCCGGCTTTTGAGGATATTTTGTAGACCCAAATCTCTGATGGCCGCCAGCATAAGCTGAGATGCATTTAGATCGAGCGCCTCAACGGCGAGCATAATAAAGTCCAGCTGCGTTTTAGCCCGTCGAGGGCATTCATCGCTTTGGATGCCATAGTTAGGCAGTTTTTCCAATATTGGCGGTCTAACAGGTTTCTCGGGTGGGCTTTTAACGGTCATTACCTATAAGGATCTTGACGAATTGAGTCGCGATATTGAGTGAAACGAGAGGTTTATGGGCCTATTGTGGTTCAGCCAGCTCTTATCAAAACATAAACTAGATCAAAGTTGAAACCCTGAGTTTCTTCTAAGAGCAAGTTAAGTTATTGGATGTGGACCTAGGTTAAGCCACCATAGGAGAGCTGTATCTAATTATCAATACTTATTCATACCTCCTATGAAGGTACCCGGTAGCCGTAGGGGAATGAACGTGATCTCCTAAAACCCTTAAGCTTTAGGGCTAGGTGTCGGGGAGATTGTCGGTCCGGTTTTAGGTTTGCTCGGTTTTACGACGGATGGTCCGGGTGCTACCCTATGGTGCAATAGTAATTATGTACTTAGCCTATGGAGTGGCCGGTATTTTTTCTGGCGGGGGCAGGGGCTGGCTTTGCGGCCAGTTGGTTTGGCTGGCAGTCGCGCTATCAGACCATACGGGAACGCGCTAAAAATGATTTGGTGGCGGAACGGGCCACCATGGTCGAGCAGTTACACAGTAAGGATGGACAGCTGAGGGATCTGCGTCAGCAGATGGACGGTTTGCAAACCGATCTAGAGCGGCAGCGCCAGGCCAGTGCGATCGCAACCGCCCAGCAGGCCGCCGCTGAAACCAAAGCTGCCCGGACAGAACAGCTGCAAACCCAGATGCAGCAGTTGCAAACAGACAATAGCCAGCTCCTGACCCAGCTGACCCAATCCCGCACCCAGCTGCAGGAACAACAGCAGGCCACCGACGAAAAACTGTCCCTGCTACACCAGGCCCGAGAACGGATGGCAGATGCCTTTAAGGTGCTGTCGGCCCAAGCCTTGCAAACCAATAACGAAGCCTTTTTAAACTTAGCCCAAACTAAGCTGGGGCAGTTTCACACCCAGTCCAGCAGTGAGCTACAGCAACGGCAACAGGCCATTGATGGATTAGTCCAGCCGTTGCAATCCTCCTTAACCAAGGTGGAAACCTATTTACAAGATTTGGAACGCCACCGGCTGTCGGCCTACAGCCAGCTGACGGAGCAGATCACCCACCTGGCGACGGGGCAGCTCCAATTACAAACGGAAACCGCCAATTTGACCAAGGCCCTGCGGGCACCCAACGTGCGTGGCCGCTGGGGAGAAATTCAACTGAAGCGGGTGGTGGAAATTGCAGGCATGGTGGAGCACTGCGACTTTAGCCAACAGGTCGTGACAGACAACGGGTCCCTGCGGCCGGACATGGTGGTGCAGCTGCCCCAACAGCGACGAATTGTGGTGGATGCCAAGGCCCCCCTGTCGGCCTATTTGGCAGCCCTAGACATAACGGATGAGTCCCAACGCCTGGGGAAACTAAAGGAGCACGCCCAACAGGTGCGGCGTCATATCCAACAATTGAGCCAGAAGGCCTATTGGGATCAGTTTCAGCCCAGTCCTGAGTTTGTGGTGTTGTTTTTGCCAGGGGAGATTTTCTTTAGTGCCGCCCTAGAGCAGGACCCTAGCCTGATTGAAACCGGCATTGCCCAGCGGGTCATTTTAGCCACCCCCACCACGTTGATTGCCCTGCTAAAGGCGGTGGCCTACGGCTGGCAACAGGACGCTGTGACGGAAAATGCCCAGCAGATTAGCCAACTGGGGCGAGAACTCTATGAACGCATGCGGGTCTTTACCGGCCATTTGCAAAAGATGCGGCGGGGGTTGGACACCACCGTCGATACCTTTAATAAGGCGGTGGGGTCCTTAGAAAGTCGGGTTTTGGTCAGTGCCCGCAAGTTCAAAACCCTGGGGGCAGGCACGGGGGATGAATTAGACACCATTGAGCCCATTGATCGGGTGCCTCGATCGGTACAGCCAGCCGATGACCCCGAAGACCGGTCAAAGGATCACCAGGGTCCCACGAAGGGATAATCGGGTTACCCCCGGCCCTGGGCTGGGGGATTAGGGAAAAGCCTAGGGTGTGGGGTGATTTGGTCGTCGATGGTGGGCAGGTTTTGGGCGGAGTTCCAGTCAGTTTCCAATGGGTTTTAACGACTATATTTTTCCGTCATGACCATTAATTAATAGTATAGATAGGGCATGACACACCGGAATTGATGCTAACCGCGTTTCAATGGACTCAAAATAGTCGTCTAACTCAGCTATTACTGCTTGCGGTAACGGTGCTGGTGCAGAGCGTCATGGCAATTGCGGTGGCCAACTCTATGTTCGTCAGCCAGTTGGGGGCCGACCATTTGCCCTTGGCGTTTATTTTGATTGGCCTGGGGTCAATGCCCACCTACATTGGCGTTAGTCAGGTGGTGCAGCGGGTGCGCAGCCCCGTGTTGTTCCAGGGGGTATTGTTGGTGTTGTTGGGGCTGGTGTTAACCATGCGCCTGGCCCTGCCCCTAGAGACGGCACCGGTATATTACGGCCTGCTGGCGGTGAGCTTTTTTCAGTGGGATATTTGCAACAATATCCTTTACCCCAGCTTGCTGACCGACTATTTCAACACCCTGGAATATAAGCAGTATGCCCCCTACATTGGCATGGCCCAGGCGGTGGGCACCTTGGTGGGGGGCGGTTTGGTCGGTGGGCTATCCCGGTGGTTAAGTACGCCGGATATCCTGTTGTGTTTGCCGGTAATCATTGCGATCGCAATCCTCCAACTCACCTACCTAGACCGCACCCAGCGCCCCCTCAGCAGCCCCACCACCGAAACCGTCGGCGTCCTGGAATCACTCAAGTCCTTTCCCGACCTGGCCCAGCGCTACCCCCTAGTGATTTTTCTCGCCAGCAGCAGCTTTCTGCTGGTGATCATTTACCTCAGTTCCGAATTTCTCTGGTTCAGCATCTACGGCCAGGAGTTTAGCCAGCGCACATTAACCGGCTTTTTAGGGCTGATGCGGGTGGTGGTAAGCATCGTCCAAATGGCCGTTCTCTATGGTCTCACCCGACCTTTGCTGCATTGGCTGGGGGTGGCCCGCATGAATGCGGTGTTTCCCTTCACCACCCTAGTGGCGTTTATCGGCCTGGGGGTAAACGGCCAGCTGCCCGCCGCCATTGGGCTGCAGATCAACGGCGATGCCCTGTATAAGGCCATTAACCTGCCGGTGCACCAGCTAAACTACAACGCCATTCCCCAGAAGTACATGGGGCGAATTCGCACCCTGAGTGACGGCTTTATCTACGCCGTAGGGCTCACCGTTGCCGGGGCGTTTCTTTGGCTGTGTGAGCACAGTCTCAGCTTAGAACACATCACCTGGGTGGTCAGCGGACTGGTGGTGATATTTCTGTTGGTGCGGCTGCCTATGGGCCGGTTTTACACCGCTGGCCTAGAAGACTTAATTCGCACCGATGCCATTGACCTAGACCAGCTGGCCAGTCGCCAAACGGTATTGCCCCTCAAATCCACCATTCAAACCCTGCTCCAGTCGGAGGACCGTTACGACCAAATCAAGGGCCTGGAACTGGCAACACGGCTGGGCACCCCGGGGGAGTTTTTAACAGACGTGTTGGCCCTGTTGCCCGGGGCCGATCGTCAGGTGCGCTCGGCGGTGGTGACGTTATTTAGCGATGGGTTAGAAGAGGGGATCGGGGAGGCCGGGGAAGCCGAAGAAGCCGAACTTTGGTCAGTTTGGCAAGACCAGTTAGGCCCAGACCAACCCCTGACCTGTCGGCTGACGGCGTTGGAAATTTTGATGGTCCAGCAGCAACCCATTGGGGATGAGCTATTGGATGAATTGGGGGGACACGATGATCCGAGTTTGCGATCGCTAGCCATGGTGGCGCGACTGCAAAGTACCCTACTCACCGACGCCCCCCAACAGTTTTCAGACATTGCACAATTAATGCTGGATGAGGGCATGGCCAAGGCCGTGATCCGGGTGGTGGCCCGCAGTGGGAATGTCACCCTGCTGGAGCTATTAACCACCAAAATTTTGCCCGAGGGCAGCGCAGACAATAAGCAACTGGGGTTAGAAACCTTAGCCAAACTGGGGGAACAGGTGCCCGAATCCCTGCGGCCCACTGCCCTGACCCTGGCCCAGCAGCATTTTACCCATGGGCAACCGGCGGTGAGAATTGCAGCCCTAAATCTATGGCAACAAAGCCAGACGGATTTGGCCCCCCTAGCAACGGCCCTGGGCGATCAACACCCCCACGTTCGACAGCAGGCGGCCCAATGGTTAGCGGCGAAAGGGGGCCTCACAGAAGCCAAGGAACAGCTCAATTCCGACCGTCGGGAGACAGTGAACGGAGCGATCTCAACCATTGGTAAAATTCGCACTCGCCAGGCCAGCGATGTTCTATATGCTTACCTGGCGGACGATTTTCAGCAGGTCAACCAAACCCGCCGTTGGCAAACCCAAATTCCCCACAACGATCCCAACTGGCAACCCTTGGCCGTGGCCATTGCCGACTATCATCAGCGCATCATCAAAAAGGTGCTGTATATTTTGGCCAGCCTGGGCCATAGCCGCACCGTCAACACCGTCAACCAAATTTTTGCCACCACCGATAGCCGCGATCGCTCCAATGCGGTGGAGGTGCTCGCCTCCCTCAACCATCGGCGCTTTGTGTTGCCCCTGTTATCCCTACTAGAACAGGATGGCCCCGGAACCCATCAGGTGACCCAGCCAGCCAGCCCTAGCTGGCTGCGCAATCGGGGCTACAGTATCCTATTGGAGGCCATTGAATCTAAGGATCGGTGGTTGCGGGCCGGGGCTTTGATCGGCCTCGCTAAAATCCCAAGGGCCTCCTTAAACGATGGGGACCCGGTGGTGCAGGCCGTGGCCCGCGATTTATTCCCCACCCCGCCGCTACTACAGGATGTATATACGGCGCTACAGTCCTCCACCCCCGATACCCTGATGAATCGTCTACTCATTCTCAAAGATGTGGCCCTATTTCAAAATCTCTCTCTGGATGAGCTGTTGCTAATCGATGAAGCCATTGAACCCCAGCAGTTTATGGCCAGTGAGACTATTTTTGAAGAGGGTAGTTGGGGCTCCCATCTATACATCCTGGCCTCGGGGACAGTGCAGCTAGTTAAAACCGTTGACGATGAACCACGGGAGATTAAGCAGCTGATGACGGGCAACTATTTTGGTGAGATTGCCTTGTTTGATGATGCTCCCCGGTGGAATGGTGCGATCGCAGCCAGTGACTGTATGCTGCTCAAGCTAGAAAAACAGCGGTTTATCAGTTTAACCACCCAGCGGCCCCACATTTTGTTAGAAATTTGTCGGTTTATGAGTCAGCAACTGCGGGAAACCGACAAATTTCGCTCAGCTAAGAAGTTTGTGGCCAGTAGCCCCCCGGTTGAGGGGGAAACATTGCCAAGTCTCTAGTGGTCTGTCAAGCCTAAGATTTAGGATGAGGCTAGTGAAAAGTAAAGAGTCAAAAGTGAGG
>CALHGI010000141.1 GCA_938029995.1 uncultured cyanobacterium
CCCGCAGAATGCCTTGCCAAATGTCCCTAGGTCGCACACCAAATAGCAGAGGGTTTAAGCCGTAGCGTCGTAAAATTCCCTTCCAGGAGCGCAGCCGCTTTTGCCAATTCCATTTGGGTAATTCCACAAATGGCTCATACACCAGTCGGTAAACATGGGTTTCCCGGGGGACCGTTAATGCCTGGGGATGCTTTGCTATCAATGACGTTACCCATGAGGTGCCCGACCGAGGGCAACCCACGACAAAAAGCTTAGGACAGGGTGATGATACCTGTCCTAAATCAATATGCTTACCGGCTTCTTGTGTACGCATAGCTCATAAAAATAATGTGGGCAAATCCCTTGCTGTCTTGTTCCCTTAGCTTCCAAACACGCCTTTAGGGAGACGGTGTGGAAGAGTGGGGGTTCAAACCCTGACTAAATTTACTGAGTTCCGTATATACGTCAGTATTCACCGCTCGATTTGACTCGACCGGATTAATCACCTCAGCAAACTTCCTTGTACATTGGGCCAGGGTCCTTGTGAGATAGTGGGCATGGGCATTGTCCGCAATCGTTTGGAGCGATGAAGGTTGTGTAAACTGCTTTAATTTTGATGTCACTAAGTAGTGTTGGTTTGACTCAATGCCATCCTGTGGCTTAAGTCCATGGCCATTACAAATGGGCAATAGGCCATGGGCGCAGTAGGCGGCATAGATCGTAGACTTGGCTAGGTTCTGGGGAAACCGCCGATAGTCGAAGACACCGGCCATGGATTTGGCCATTAGGGCACTGACTTCAGGGGCTGGTAAAAAGCCTGTTTTGACCACATTTACGGCTAGGCCTTGGTGATCCCAGTCGACCGGACGACCCACATCGTAAAGGGTGTCGATCCCTAGGGTTTGGCAGATGTGGTTGAGTGTCTCCGTATTGTTACGGTAAACGCGGGTGCGATCGCTACTGCCAAACACCACCAAAGATCGGGTTCGTGCCGATAGCGGTGGGATGGTGGCTAGCTCTCCAATGGTTGAGAAATTGGACACACATCTGACAGGAGACTGGGTCCACCGGGTTAGGGTTTGCTGAAATGCGGTGTTGTTGGTGACCACCGCATCAGCAACTGCTGCCAAACCACGGGATACCCGGCGCTGTAACAGGTTAGGACAGCGAATTTGCCGATAGCGCAGTGTGGGCAGTTCATGGAACATGACGACAATTCGTTTCCCCCGTTGCTTAAGTATCTGGAGCCCGTGGACTAACCACATGGGTGCATCTATTTTTCCCAGCAAGTAGGGGTAATTACTATATTGAATAAAAATAGTTGATATATTTTCTGGCACCTGGTCCACCAGTCCTTGTACCGTACGGTGGTCTAGCCGATGGACCGCAAATCCATCCACCTGGGGCTGTAGGCGAGGATTGGGGCGGAACACGAGGAAGTCTGAACGAATCTGGTTGCGATCGCACAGCTCACGGGCCAATTGCAGGGCATAGTCCCCCACACCGTCAACGTCAGGAAACATGCGGGGCACTATTTGTAGAATTCGAGTAGACATTACTTTAGCCCCGCAAGATACCTTTTCACGTGTTCCACCAACAACGGTGTGGAACGCTGATTAAACAAATTTCCAAAGAATCCAGGAATCTTTGTTAGTTCCACCCCATCCTTTGCCACCGTCTGCCACCCCAGTGCTGGCCCAAAGTACCAATCCAAAATCTGAATTTTGGCCCGAAACAACTTAACCTTGCCGGCGTAGGGGCGGGCCACATAGAGGGCGGCCGCTAGGTCATTGGCCTTTTGGGCCCGGGCATAGCGATATTCGTAGGGGACTTTGGGGTGTTTGGTCTGGGGGGATGCGGCCCTGGGGCTATGGAGGTTGTCATCTGCTCTTTTTATATTTCCGGCTAGGGGGGCTCCGCCCGGCCTGGCCTTCCGCCAAATCTTCTTGGGTAACCCCGCCAGGTTCTCCCATCCCCCGTGGTAGTAATAGTTCTTTTGCAACCAAAACATCCCAAGCTGCAGATTGCTTTGCAGGTTGACCAGCGGTGTCTCGGGTCGTTCTCCTGGTCGATAGGCATCAATCAGGACCACACTCTCCATCTCTTCCCCATCGGCCTGGAGTTGTTGGGCAATCTCAAAGGCGACGGCTCCCCCCAGGCAGTGGCCCCCCACCAAATACGGTCCCCTGGGCTGCACCATGCGCATCTCTTTGACACAGTCTTTCGCCAGCTCTTCCACGGTGGTGTGGGTCACCTCGCTACCGTCTAAATCGGGCCGCTGCAGGGCATAGAAGGGCCTATCAGTCCCTAACAGATGGGAAAATCTGGCCCAGGTCAGGGCATCTGCTGAACCCCCATGGAAGAATAGGGGGAGTTTTGAGCCACTGGTCTGAATGGGGACCAGACTCGACCACTGTGAACTTGATTGCGAATTTGACTGTGAACTTGATTGTTCCTGACTAAGCAGCGCCGCAAACTGTCGCACATTGCCTGCCTGAAACAGGGTGGCCAACGGTAGGTCACAGCCCAACTGCTGCTGCATTTGGTTAAACAACTGCACCGCCAAGAGTGAGTCTCCCCCTATGTCAAAAAAGTTATCCTCTACACTGAGGGCACTGACGCCCAAAACAGATTCCCAAATCTGGGTCAGCTTTAGTTCTAGTGGATTGCTGGGGGCAAAGAAACGTCCCTCTAGCTGGTCTCGACTTAGATTAGCCGCAGTGTCTACACTAGACCCTAGAGATTGTTTTGCAACAAGCCATGGTTGGGCTGGCAAAATATCTTCAATGGATTGTTCTGGATTCTCTATGATGGCGGCTAAAACTGTTTGAAACTGATCCAGTAGCGTTGTTAGGATGGTCGGGTCGGGGGCCTCTGCCTGTAGCCTCACCGTTAGCCTATTTCCTGGTTTTACGATTACCGTTAAACCGTAGGTGCTGACTAGCCCTGAGCGCATGTTTTCTACTTGTAAACTTCGGTCTGATGTGGTCTGCGTTGGATAGTTTTCTATCACCAGCAGACTGTCGAACAGGCGTCCCGATACCCCACTCCAGCTCTGGATCTGATCCGGTGCAGCATAGCCATAGCGGTTGGCTAGGGTCTGCTGGGTTTGCAGGTTTCGCAACCAGTTCAAGATCATTTGCTTGGGGACAATTTTGGCTCGAACTGGCAATACGTTAATCAACATGCCAACGATTGATTCCAGGCCGGCTAAATCACCTTGGCGGCCAGAAACCGTTGCCCCAAAGAGCACATCCGATTGACCACTGTAGCCATGGAGCAGGATTGCCCAGATCCCCTGCATTAGGGTATTGAGGGTGAGGTGGTGCGATCGCAAAATTTCCTGCACCGTTGCCGTCACCGCTGCCGAAAACGTCACCGCAGGCGATGGAGCCTGATTTTCCAAGTCTTCCCCAGGGTTCACCCTGGAAAGGTTCGGTTCAACGCCTCCAGTGGGGAGGGTTTTGGGGCCTGACATAGCCCCGCCTCCTGGACGCTCTCCCGGCCAAATCGGCAATTCCGTCGCCGCTTCAATCCCTTTCAACTCTTCGCGCCAAAATGCTTCCGCAGCTGCTTGGTCCTGCTGTTTCAACCAACTGATAAAACGCTGGTACGTAGTCCCAGCCTTAACTACCGGACTCTGCCCCTGGTGCAATGCCTGATAACAATCAAACACCTGATTAAACACCAGGGCTCCAGACCAGCCATCCAACATCAGGTGATGACAGCTCCACACCAGCTCATATTCTGTTGTATCCAAACGAATCAACGCTAAACGGGCCATGGGTGCTTGGGTCAGTTCAAACCCAAGTTGTCGATCCTCTACCAAAAAGTTTGCCAACGTTGTCTGCTGATTATTCTGGCCCTGCCAGTCTAGATAGGTCCAAGGCGTTGCCGCCCGTTTTGCCACCACCTGCAACGGTTGTTTCACCCCCTCCCAGTGCACAGAGGTTCTCAAGGCGGGGTGCTGGGCCACCACAAATTCCCAAGCCTGTTGCAACAATTCAGCATTCACATCCCCCCGCAGGGTACAACACATGTGAATCAAGCCAGCCTGGCTAGATGAGCGTAGACTGTGCCATAAAAAGGCTTGCTGTAGCGGCGCTAGGCCATAGATGGTTTCGATGTTCTTCTTATCCATGGTTAAGCCTCCTCCGTCAGTTGGTTAATAAACTCATCCAGCTCGGTTTGGTCCAAGTCAGCATCGGGAAAATCCGATGGAGTAAAGCCACCGCCGTCATCGGCACATTGGGTAATGAGAGATTTCAAGGCCCCCAGGTATTGATGGGCCAACATGGTCAGGGTCTCTCTGCCATGGGTTTGGCGGTCATAGCGCCAGTTAACGTGTAGCTGACCGTTGGCCACCCAAGCATTTACATCCCACAGATGGCTGCGCCGGTTCCGTGGGTCCCTCAGGGGGCCCACGTCCACATCTTGAATAACCCGTAAACCGGCATCACCCAGATCCCGTTGTCCAAGGTAGTTAAATAACAATTCAGGGGCTGTTGCCTGGGCCAGCCGTTGCCGAGTCCTGTCACTGCCTAGATATCGCAACAGACCGTAGCCCATGCCCCGGTGGGGCACTTGGCGCAGTTGCTCTTTGATGGATTTGATGGTGCCGATACCATCGTCTGCGTTGCCAACGTATAGACTCACGGGGTAAGTGGTTGTAAACCAGCCCACTGTGCGAGACACATCAATCCCATCGGCCATCTGTTCTCGGCCATGGGCTTCTAGCTCCACTCGGATATGACCGTTAGTTGTTCCCACCCATTGCAACAGGGTTTGGGCCAGGGCCGTCAGCAGCGCATCATTAATTTGCGTATTGAAAACGGCTGGAACGGTGGTTAATAGTGCTTGGGTGTCTTCAACGCTGAGGGTAGCCGTTACGGTTTGGGCTGTTCCCTCGGTGGGGAGTGGGGCCTCTAAATAATCACGGGGTAGCTCAA
>CALHGI010000142.1 GCA_938029995.1 uncultured cyanobacterium
GTCACAAACTTTTCCAAAGACGGCCCCCTGTGCCCGGCCATGCGCAGCCACAAGCTCACCGAGGTGGCCCAGATTTTCTCAGATTAATTAGGTCCTGCCCAGGGTTATCCCCCTGTTCGCAACGCCAGGGGCAATGCAAAGAGCCCTGCCCCATCATAGGTATCCCGATAAACTTGCGTTACAGCCTCCCAAGGCACCCGGCCATAAATGTGGGGATACTTCTGGGTTCCACCGGACGTGTTCTCCACTCGAATCTCACAATCCACCGCCGCTGGGTCAATGCAAAACAACACCAGTCCCTGCTGCCCGGCATAGTGACGACGGCTCACCCCCATCACCTGATGCAAAAACGAACAGTGGATAAAGCCTTCCGCTGCCAAATCCGCCGACTCAAAATAACCCTGGGTCTCTGCCGTCTGAACATCCACCGCCGGAGCAATCCGATATAGCAGTTCCATCGCCATATCCCCTCCATAAAGAACTTCAGTACAATAGTTTCAGTCCATATTAAAGGGCCATGTCCATAACAGCCCTGATGGCTCCACCAATCGGTCGGCTCCACCAAGCTCCGATTAGTGTAGACGGTAGAACGCCCCTGGAAAATCGACAGCTACCCAGCCTCGATTGAGTTTGAAACTATCTGAATAATCATGTGCGGTCGCTATACCCAAACCCATTCCGGCGCAGACCTGGCCGAAGTCTTCCAACTCACTACAGAGCCTGCCCCACCGCCACGCTACAACATTTCCCCAGCCCAGCCCGTCTCCGCCATCATTGCCGAGCGGGAGTACCGCATATTCCAGTGGGGTCTGGTGCCCTCCTGGGCCAAGGACTATACAATCGGCTATCGGCTGATTAACGCCCGGGCAGAAACCGCTGACAAGAAACCTTCATTTCGAGCGGCGTTTAAACGTCGCCGCTGTCTGATTCCTGCTGATGGCTTCTATGAATGGATACGAACCAGCAGTAATAAAAAGAAACAGCCCTTTTACATCCACCTGAGGGAACGACCGCTATTTGCCTTTGGTGGCCTGTGGGAACAGTGGGAAGGCGCTGATGGCAGCTACTTAGAAACCTGTACGATTCTGACCACCACCCCCAATGAACTCATGGAGCCCATCCATAATCGGATGCCGGTGATTATTCCGCAGGATGACTACGACTGCTGGCTTACGGCTTCGCCATTTAAAGTCCAAGGGTTAATGAAACCCTACGATGCGAATGAAATGGAGGCGTATCCAGTCAGTACGTTAGTGAATAGTCCACGGAATGAGGAGCCGGACTGCATAGAGCCCCTTGAGGTCTAGCTGTGCCTGCGGGTTCTGGGTAACTAAGCCCAGGGGGCCCATATCCCCAAGGTTAAACGCGGGGCGCTGATTACGATTCCTATGGATGAATTTCATTTTTGAAATCGCAAAGTCGGACTATCATATGTTTCGTGTGTTTGGCGCCGCCCTAGATAAGGGATTAAATAAGGGATTAAACCTAAATGTAATTCTGGCTAATAAAAGGGCTTAACGGATAAAATTTTGCTCCCCTCTCGGGAGGGACCGATCAGGCGGGCATGTGTTGTCCCTGATCGCAATGGTTCAAATGCTTTAGAGAGTTCCTGACGAGAATAATGACGGTAAAACGAACAAAACGGTTTTTATCTCTCTTTGCCAGCATCATAGTTTCTGTTTGTTTCTTGGGACCGATGGCGGTGGGGCAAACAGAAAATAAGGTGCCGCTGGAACAACTGGAGCAACAGCAGGAGAATTTAGAGCAGCAGCAGAAGGACCTGCAGGAGGAGCAAAATCGACTGCAAAAGCTAGAGCGGGAAGCGGCTCAGCAGTTGGATGGTTTGCAGGACAGTATTACAATTACGGACCTAAAAATTGAGGATACGGAGTTCCAAATCGCCCAAGCCCAGGAACGGCTTAAACGGTTGGAAAATGAGTTTGGGATGGCCCAGGAGGAATATGAAGCTGTCCGGATTGCGGCGGTGCGACGGCTCCAGTTTATGCAGCGGCAGAAGGATGCGGAAGGCTGGGCCGTATTGCTGAAAAGCGAGAATTTGAATGAGTTTTTGGAGCGGCGCTATTTGCTCAGTAAGGTTTACGAGGCGGATAGTGATGTGATGGCAGGGGTGCAGGCAAAGGCCGATGTGATTGTGCAACAGCAACAGGGGGTGGAGGCTCAGAAAAATTCCATTGCCCTATTGCGGCAACAGCTGTTGGCCCGTCGCGACCAGTTTGAGGCCCAGGCGGGTCAGCAAAATCAGCTGATCGCTCGGCTCAAGGAAAATCGTAGTGCCCTGGAAGCGGCCCAAGCTCAGCTGGTGCGCGATTCTGAAAGTTTGGCTAATTTGATCCGTCAGCGGGTGGCTGCCGCCACTGGCGGGGTGCTGGGCACGGGTCAAATGAGCTTCCCCACGGCGGGTAGTATTACTAGTCGCTTTGGGTCTCGGTTTCATCCGGTATTGGGCTATAACCGTTTCCATGCTGGGGTAGATTTTGGGGCGTCCTATGGCACGGGCATTGTGGCGGCGGACTCTGGCACCGTGATTTTTTCGGGCTGGTATGGGGGCTATGGTAACTCGGTGATTGTTGACCATGGTGGTGGGCTGACGACGTTGTATGCCCATGCCAGTCGGCTGAATGTGAGTGAAGGGCAAGCAGTGTCAAAAGGGCAGTCTATAGCTGCGGTGGGTTCTACCGGTCTATCCACGGGACCCCATTTGCACTTTGAGGTGCGTCGCAATGGGAGCCCTGTGGATCCCTTGAGATTTTTGTAGAATAGGCGCGGTAATCGTGCTTGCATAAGCGCCACAGTCTAGAGGATAAGCACTATGGGTTGGGTTAAACATGGCTGA
>CALHGI010000143.1 GCA_938029995.1 uncultured cyanobacterium
CCTGATGTGGGCAGTCAATATGCCTGTCCCACCTGTCGTAGCCCCATGGAAGACATTCGCTCTGGTCGAGAACTAAAAATCGACCGTCTAGAATGTGTTGCTGCCTAACTTACCCTCTGGGTGGGGGCATACCATGCCCCACCAACCCATGTCCCCCCATTGCCCATTTCCCTAAAATGCACCAAACTTTTGACGCTGCCATAGAAATGAACTTGCTCCATGCCAATCAACGTGGAGCGGATCATAACCGGGCCCATTTTGACCAGTGGGGCATCACCTGCATAAATCTGATGAGTAGTCCGGGGGCGGGTAAAACCCAGCTCCTGGAAAGCACCCTCAAGGGATTAGAGCATACGCTCAAAGTTGCCGTTATTGAGGGGGATATGACCACGGAACTGGATGCCGATCGGCTGCGCCAGTATGGTGTGCCCGTCATCGCCATCAACACCGGTCGGTCCTGTCATCTGGACTCCAAAATGGTAGCGGGTGGCATCCATCAACTGCAGCAGCACCATGAGCCCAAGGCCCTTGACCTGGTGGTGGTGGAAAATGTGGGCAACCTGGTCTGCCCCGCCGAATTTGAAGTGGGTGAACATGCCAAAGTAGCCCTGCTCAGTGTCACAGAAGGGGAAGATAAGCCACTAAAATATCCGGTGATGTTTCGAGAGGCGGATGTTTTATTAATCACAAAAACAGATTTGGCCCCCTATGTAGAGGTGGATTTAGACCGAATCGAAGCCAATATTAGGCAAATTAACCCAAATGTGACTATATTTCGATTGTCTGCCAAAACAGGAGAAGGGTTGACGGATTGGTTTGCCTGGGTTCAGGAAACGGTTAAAAATCAAGCAAACCGTTTACAGCTCACAGTATGAGTATTGGAGGTCCTGTATAAAAACGAAGCAGCCGCTAATGTTTAACCACTTTTTGATGTTTATTTACTGTCCAATTGAATGAGGTTTACGATGCGACGACAACGATTTTTATCTACATGTTTGGCCTTTGTCTTTGGTTTAGTAGTTGCTGTTGGCTGTGGGGGAACTCCCCCAGATGTGACATCTGAGTCTGCTCCTGAGGTTGCTTCCGCTGAGAATGCTCCCTTGGTGATTGGATACAGCAACTGGCCTGGTTGGTTACCTTGGGCCGTTGCCGAAGAGAAAGGACTGTTTGCTGAAAATGGGGCCAATGTAGAGCTCAAGTGGTTTGACGGTTATCTGGCATCGATGGAAGCCTTTGCCGGTGGACAGCTAGATGGTAACGGTCAGACCCTAAACGACACCATTTCCTTTGCGGCGGATGCGGCCAATGGTGAAGTGGCTGTTTTGGTAAATGACAACTCGGCCGGTAACGACAAAGTTATTGTTGCTGAGGGCATCAACAGTATTGAAGATTTAAAGGGTAAGACTGTTGCCCTAGAAGAGGGTGTTGTTGGTGACTTTATGCTCACCCAGGCTCTGAAAGATGCGGGCATGTCTCGCTCGGATATCACCATTAAGAATCTGGAAACGGGGGCTGCTGCTGCGGCCTTTGCCTCTGGCCAGGTGGATGCTGTTGCGGCTTGGCCTCCGTTTTGGGGGATTGCCCTAGAGCGTGAAGGTAGTAAAGAGCTGTTGTCCTCTAAGGATTACCCGGGGGCTATTCCTGACCTCTTGGTGATGAGTCAAAAGGTGATTGATGAGCAGCCTGAGCAGGTTCAGGCCATGGTCAATACCTGGTTTGCCACCCTTGACTACATTGCTAAAAATCCCGACGAGTCCAACAAGATTATGGCGGAGCGTTCTGGGGTTTCCGTGGAGGAGTACAACGATTTCAAAGCGGGTACTCGCATTTTTACCATTGAAGAGAATTTAGAGGCTTTTAGTGATGGTGATGGCATGAAGCACATGCCCTTTTCGTCACAGGTGATGAATGACTTCATGGTGGATGTGGGCTTTATTGAAGCCGGTCCTGAAGATTTAGGGGCCATCCTCAATGACAGTTTTGTCAAAGCCTATGCCGAGGGTTCTTAGATACACCTGATGGTAGGGGCGTTGCATGCAACGCCCCTACGGTGCATGCCGAACTGTTTTTTACACATGTTCTTAAAATAATCGACCGATGACCCAGGTATCTGAACTAGACGATTTTGAACCAACGGCTAAAAGCCTTAAACCTACGGTTTTTTGGCGGATTGCTGAAGATATACCAGATGGTCTTAACTGGGTGCTGATTGCGGTTTCGGTGGTGGTGCCGTTGACGCTGTGGTGGATACTGTCGAACTACACGGGGGTGAATCCTAAGTTTTTGCCTAGCCCTCAGGATGTGGGGGGTGCATTTCAGCGGCTTTGGGATAAGGGGTTTATTACCCAGGACATTATGGCCAGTTTTGGTCGGGTGGCGGTTGGGTTTACCTTGGCGGCCATTGTGTCGGTTCCCCTGGGTCTGAGTATGGGGGCCTTTGCCAGTATTCGCGCCATGATGGAGCCGATTATTGGCATTTTGCGATATATGCCTGCCCCGGCGTTTATTCCACTATTGATTATTTACCTAGGTCTGAATGAAGAACCTAAAATCGCTCTGATTTTTATCGGTACCGTGTTTTATAACACCCTGATGATTATGGATGCGGTGAAGTTTGTTCCCAAGGATCTGATTGAGACTACCTATACCCTGGGGGGGCGGCGGCGGCAGGTGTTGATGTCGGTGATTATGCCCTATGTTATTCCCAATATTATCGATACGTTTCGCATTAATATTGCCGCGTCTTGGAACTTGGTGGTGATTGCTGAACTGGTGGCGGCGGAGGAAGGCTTGGGGAAACGCATTTTGCTGGCCCAGCGTTTTTTCAAAACCGATGAGATTTTTGCTTGTTTAATTATGCTAGGGGTGATTGGCTTTGCCTTAGATTTAATCTTTCGTTGGGTGCTCAAGACTAGTTGTAAGTGGGCGTTTGATTAGTTATGCATCTTGAAATTTCTAAGTTATATAAGCAATTTCCCACCCCCAAAGGACCGCTACTGGCACTTAAAGACATCAACATGCACGTGGAGGCGGGGGAGTTGGTGTGTGCCGTGGGGGCTTCTGGTTCAGGCAAGTCAACCTTGTTGCGGTTGGTGGCTGGGTTGGATACCCCGACGGGGGGCGAGATTACCGTTGATTCTGAGGTGGTTACGGGCCCTGGGGCGGATCGGGGCATGGTGTTTCAGAAGTACACGCTTTACCCTTGGATGACGGTGCAGCGCAATGTGGAGTTTGGTCTCAAGCTGCAAGGCATGACTAAAAAACAGCGCCGGGAACGGGCCAGCCACTATTTGGATGTGGTGGGTCTGACGAATTTTGCGACCTCTTTACCTAAGGAGCTGTCGGGGGGAATGAAGCAGCGGGTTGCGATCGCACGGGCCCTTGCCTGCCATCCCAAAATTTTGCTTATGGACGAACCCTTTGGAGCCCTGGATGTCCAAACCAAGGAGGCCATGCAGCTATTTCTATTGGAGCTTTGGAAGCGCACCCGCTGCACCATTTTGATGATCACCCACGATGTGGAGGAGGCGGTGTTCCTATCCCAGCGGGTGTATGTGATGACGGCCCGTCCGGGGACCATCCAGCGGGAGGTGATCCTGGACCTGCCGGAAGAGCGCACCTACGCCATGAAGCGAGACAGTCAGTTTCAGGCCTACAAGCATGAAATTACCGATCTGTTGCGGGGCAAACAGGACTTAGAGCTGGTGTCCCTTTAATGGTTGTCGTTTTGCCATGGGGGCAACGGTGCGATGCTGGCCCAGCAAGGTAACATCCCGGTCGAGTCGGGAGATTTACCCGATCATTTTTTGCTTAATGCCGATCACTACACCAACCCCGCCTGGCTATCGGTAGAACAAACCCATCTTTTCCAGCGCACTTGGCTCTACATGGGCGACGGTGCTCAGCTGGGGGTGGGGCAGGTTTGGGCCAGGTCCGTCGCTGGTCAACCCATAGTCATTACCTGCGTTGCCCCTGGGACGTTCAAGGCGTTTCACAACGTGTGCCCCCATCGGGCCTCGCTCCTATGTAATCAAACCGGCATCCATGGCCGAACGCATTTGGTGTGTCCTTACCATGCCTGGGTCTATGACCTGGATGGTAAGTTGGTGGGCGCACCCTCGCAGCAAAAATTCCCAGATTCGTTTGATCCAACGGATTATCACCTGAAGCCCCTGCGTCTCGAAACCTGGTGCGGCTTTTTGTTTCTGTGTTTTACCGACAATGTGCCCCCGCTGCACGATTATTTGGGCAGTATTCCCACCCATTTGGGCCAGCACCGCCGCAGTGAAACTCAATTACTGCTGAGCCAGCGAAAAACGGTGGCCTGTAACTGGAAAAATTTCCATGACAATACCCTGTGTGACTATCACGTTGCGATCTCACATCGCCACACCCTACACAAAGTCCAGGGCCCCATCAAATACTACGAGCACCGGCTAGAGACCTACACCAATCTACTACTCACCCCCGTTACCAGCCCCTGGCAAACCGAAAACCCTACCCTGCCCGATTTACCCGAACTAGGCCGCACCTCATTCTTCACCTACGGTATTTTTCCCAACGTCCACCTGCTGGGCTTCCCCAACGGCATTCTTGCCTGGCTCTACATCGAACCCCTAACCACCGATACCTGTGAACTGCGGTCAGAGGTCTATGGCATTCCCCATCTGAGCCCTTCAACCGCCACCCTAAAAGCTGACTTTGACGCCTTTAGTAACGAAGATATTGCCCTCACCGAAAGTGTTCAAAAGGGCTATGCCAGCGGGGCTTATAAACCCGGTCCCGTAAATCAGTTAGAGGCACGGATTGTTCACCAGCAAAAACTGATTTTAGATTTTTTAAGCCCGGCGCACATGGCTAAAGCCCCAACCCATCACTAAAAGCGAAACCCACTGCATCAAAAAAATGGACAAATTCTCAAGACTGAGCTAAATCTGGGAAAAATCAACCCAGAAGTTATAGCCAACTACAGAATGCACTCCGCAATCACCCAGGGCCTGAGCTATGGTGCCAAACTATACCTTTAGTATTTTTTCCACAGG
>CALHGI010000144.1 GCA_938029995.1 uncultured cyanobacterium
TCAGGCCCTACTGAGGAGGTAAAATCACCGCATCAACAACGTGAATAATCCCATTACTCGCCTCAATGTCAGCCTTCACCACGTTCGCATCATTCACCCGTACACCAGAACCCACAGTGATATCTAAGGGAATACCGGCAACAGAATTAACCCTACCGGACGACAGCTGGGTAGACATAACACTGCCAGGAACCACATGGTAAGTCAAAATAGTGGCCAATAGCTCCTGATTCTCGGGCTGATAAAGACTCTCTATGGTGCCTGCGGGCAAACGACCAAAGGCATCATCCGTGGGCGCAAATACTGTAAACTCCGCCTCACCATTCAAAACACCCACCAGCTTGGCATGCTTCAATAATGAGGTCAGCACATCAAACGAATCATTAGTAGATGCAATACTGACAATGGTGTTTCCCCTATGTCCGTCTTTAGACTCAAGAGAGACCGATTCCTTAGCATCAACAGGAGAGACGGCACATGCAATCGCAAACAGAGCAGTCAAAAACGTGATCTTTTTCATGAAAAATGTCTTCCTAACAAGCTTTCATTAGAGATACGACACCAACACAAAATCGGATCATTTATTTTTTAGACCATTCCTTAAACCCATGATTTTAGCTGCCCGGTTTCATCTGACAGCCCCCCCCATAGAGAGACACGTCAGCAACCCTGGGGTTGATGAACAGCTAGCCGTTAATTAGAGTGCCAAGTGTAGCTGATGTTCCCAGCGCTAGACACCCTAGCCTGTAGGGGAGGCCCTTGTAAGCACATAATCTGTTCACCCTTAGGGGTAGCTTGCCAAAACAGATTTTTGATGGTTTCTGCCTGGGTCTCAAACAGTTCCCTCTCCGAGGTGTTGAGCTGCGATTGGGTAATCTCTAAAATGGTCTGAATAGCAAAGATGACTAGCTCCCAACTGACCTTAGTAATGGGAAAAACTTGTAAACAGATGGGCAATAGTCTCTTCTCAATGATGGCGACATCTCCCTCTAGCATACACAGCCAAATATAAGCCTGAAACATGCTGAGATCCCGCAAACTAGAACGCTGCACACCAGCAGACTGAATCCGCCCTTGGGAACTAGTGTGGGAGGGGTAGGTTTGTAGCGCTTTTTGGTAAGTTAGGGCTGAGATAGCACTCATTTGAGGCAACATCCGTTTGACTAAGGCAACTACCTCAGAGCCCCCTTCTGCCGCAGTCATCACCGCACAAATATGCTGCCAAGGGATACAGATAAGTTCATCCAACAGCCGAAGGTAAGGCCCCAACCAGAGCCGCTCATCTAGGTCTAGATGACTGACAATATGCTGGCAAGTAAAATGGATCTGGGTCGTCATAAACCCTAACAGGTGACGATTAATGGATGAAAAATAAACCGCCTTAAGTTCTCTTAGGATAGGACCAATAGTCAGTAATAGGTTTTCAAATTTTGGGATCACTGAACCCGCAGCCGCTAATCGCTCTGTTTCACAATCAATAGTGTGCAGATATTCTAGGGTTGGAGAGAAAATAAAAGACTGCTCATAACAGTCAATCAGTGTGGCATACAAGGTCTGAATGTAAGTGCTCAGGTTTTTTAATTGCCAGGTGTCGATGTGATTTCCTGTGGCGACTAAAAGCTGATGGGTATCCGTTGCTGCGTGGGCACAATCACTGGCTAAATGCTGCCTCAGCTTTTGGGTAGTAGCTGAGCGTGATGACTCTGAGATCGCACCTCTTAACCGTTCTTCTGCATGATGCCTCACATAGCTAGAAATTGACCCAAGGTCAGGCAAATAGCGAGCTATCCATATTTTTAATAATTCATTGTTAGCGTCAGCTCCTGCGGCCTGACCTTGATTAAAGTCGTACATGGTGCAGAAAATTGAGTGCGTTGAACAATAGTCTACGCCATGATTGGCCGCCATCGTCATGATATGCGAAGCTATCACAGCGTAGATCTGATGTACATTAACCGGCTCAGATTAA
This sequence comes from uncultured cyanobacterium, assembly GCA_938029995.1. Taxonomy (GTDB): domain Bacteria; phylum Cyanobacteriota; class Cyanobacteriia; order Phormidesmidales; family Phormidesmidaceae; genus Leptothoe. The sequence continues at coordinate 1,970 of CALHGI010000144.1, forward strand.
TTTAGAAATTGACCTTGTCAAGCTTCGAATGCCTTGCGCTATAAGACATCGTCAGACTATGACCAGAGGAAAGTTCAACCCCTAAATCAGCAATCATTAAAGACTACATTTGTAGATTCTGCTCAATCTGACGTAGTTTAATCCGCGCCAAACCCAAATTAGCCTTTTCGCGATCCATCGCTAGGTAAAAGAAGACTCCTTCAGCCATCGCACATATCCGAATCAAATGATACTGATCCTGAAGCGTGATCAGAATATCTTCGATAGGAGATGTAATTGCTAAACCTTCACGGGCACGATTCTTAGCCTTAATCACTTCAGCATTAAGAGCAATAGCCTGCTCTAACTTACTAGTGGAAAAAGCCTGCTCATTGCGACTAGCCTGACCCAAAGAAAATCCGGTTCCCCAGTCCCCAATAGCAGCTCCGATGGTGCCATCAATCGACAGGGCACTTTGAATGGATTCTTGAATATTATCCATTATGAATAAATAACCTCAATAAAAGTAGTTCATATGACGCACGGTAATGCATCAAGGTTAATACTATGCATTGGACGCGTTCCAGCATTTACGCCCAATAACTATTTTCAGCTCTTGAGCCCAGAGCAACCAAATAAATGCACCAGCCCTAGGCAGTTTCCCGGGGATGATACTTCCCCTTAGCCTCCCAGACAAGGGTAAGAAATACAGAAAATTTTGTAGTACCTTGGATCATTCTGTCAATCATAAACGATGTCAGCAATGACACATTAGTCATCTTAATCGGAACTTGATATACCAGAATTCTTATTTAAAGACTTCAAATTTATACTGATATCAATGAAGAGATACATACTCAAAGCGTCCGTCATACAGGGGCTTTCGCTGTATATAAAAAATAGTTGATACTTAATTCAGCGTTTCTAAATCCTGATTCCAGGCACATAAATTACGTGACTTTTCCGACAGAGTTCATGGGTTTTAGTATCATTTTTAACTCGCTATATTTGTTTTTGTAAGCGACCCGTGGGGGAGCATCGGCTGGGGTTAGCTTCGGCTTCGCTCAGCTAGCGTTAACATCGGCTTCGCTCAGCTAGCGTCTGTGTCGGCTTCGCTCAGCGTCGACTTTGCTCGGGTATGGCGCAGTGAAGGGATTCCAGGACAATAAA
>CALHGI010000145.1 GCA_938029995.1 uncultured cyanobacterium
CCTCCGCCACCAGGAAGATGCCTAGGAAGTCACCCCCGGTGAGCGCGGCGGAAAAGGTGTTCACCTGACCATTCTCTCCTGAGAGTTCCACCTCCAGTCGGTTGGCTAGGGCGGCTTCTTTATAGCCCGCATCACCTGGCAGCAGGGAGTTTCCCGTGAGGACATCGCGGATGCCGCCATTGGCAAAGTCGGTGGTATAAAACCCAATGGTGTTCGCCTTGGCCGCCTCTCGGTATACCGTAAACTCAACATTGACCACACCGGTTTGACCGCTGAGATCAATGGCGGCGGCATCATCCACCAAGAGATTGGTGGTGGCTGTTTGGGTAAAGGTTTGGGCCGTTAACCGGGTCCCTTCACCAAAGTCGAGGGAGACTTGCGTATTGCTAATGGCTGTGGGAATGGCCAGGTGTGTGTCACCGTTGACCACCAGCTGAAATTCTAAAAACTGTCCCTCTGTAACCTGGTCCTGGTCGATGCTAAAGGTGGGCACATAGTCAGCGGGCAGCTGCCCCCCCGCCAGGACCGAGAAGCGATCAATCTGGGTACGGCTGCTGGAATCCACATTAAAAATGAGAATCTCACCAATCTCACCCCTCTCCCCCAGGTTGACCTGGTCCACTTGCAACTGCACCGTATTCCCCTCCCCCAGTCCGGTTACTTCCAGGCCCGATAGGGGCGTTAGCTGGGCTGGATTGGTCGGTGTGGAGGTCACCGCGTTGGTGAGGGTGTAGGTTTGATCGTTGGCCGGTTCTGCCGTGGGCAGGTTGTTGCCCACGGGGTCCGTAATTGTTTGACCTGGGGCTAAATCTAGGCCTACGGTGCCGTTAAAGTCCGCTAGGTCGCCGCCGGAAACCGTCAGGTCATAGACGGTATTGCTAATGGCTCTGACGTTGGTTACGGCTGCGGTTGACCCGCCTGTGACGCTAAAGTCCGTCGGGTCAATGTTGAGGATGCTCTCATCAAAGGTGAGACGAAAGACCAAACTGTCGGCATCGGTGTTGGCCAGGGCCGGTGTTTGTCGGGTAATGCTCAGTAAACTGGGGGCCAGGTCTCGATTAAATGCAGTGATGGCCCCATCTTCAAAGCCAGTGACAAACACCTGTTGGTCATCGGGGCTCACCACCACCCCCAGGGCCCCGGCCAATTCATCGGCACCGTTACCATCTTGGTCCTGAATCACCTGATTAATGGTTAATCGACCCGAGGCATCCCGATCAAAAATAGTCAGGCCATTTTCCTCAAATCCAGCCACCAACACCTGTTTGCCATCGGGGCTCACCGTCACACGACTAAAGCCGTTAATGGCTGGAAATCCGGTCACGCCGGTACCGGCAAATAGGTCGCTGGCGCCGCCAAAGAGTTGGGCCCCATCGTCGCCATCGCGAATCACCTGGGCCAACCCTAGGGTGCCATCGGCATTGCGGTCAAAGACGGTCAGGGCGGCATCGGTGGCGCTGGACACATACACCTGGTTGCCGTCAGGGCTGACGGCAACACTCGCTGCCCCAAACAAATCTTGTATGCTACCCACCCCATCTTTCAGGGTTTGGCGCAGGGTCAAATTACCGGACCCATCCCGGTCAAAAACCGTAATGGCTGCGTCCACATGGCTGGTGACAAACACCTGATCCCCCATGGGGCTGATGGCCACCCCCGATGCGCCAAATAACTCATTGGCTCCACCTTGGCCATCGCCAATGGACTGGCGCAGGGTTAAGGTGCCCGCCCCATCCCGGTCAAAGACGGTGATGGCGGCATCGGTTAGGCTCACCACAAAGACTTGGGAGCCATCGGGGCTCACTGCCACGTCAATGGCTCCTTCTAGGGTGTTGACGTCATTGTCATTGGGGTCACGACGGCCATCCCTTAGCCGCTGCTGCTCGGTTAAATTACCTGCACCATCGCGATTAAACACCGTCAGGCCGTCGTCTCCGACGCTGGTGACAAATACCTGGTTCCCATCGGGACTGACCGCGACGCCAAAGGCTCCGGCTAACAGTTCTGACCCTAAAATTGCCCCAACATTAGACCCATCGCGAATGGTTTGGCGAAAGGTGATGTTGCCAAACCCATCCCGATCAAAGACGGTGAGGGCTGATTCCACCGCACTGGTCACCAACAGTTGGCGGCCATCGGGGCTAATGGCTACGTCGGCTGCACCGAAGAGCCGATTGCTGTCTGGGTTTCCCCCATCAAAGGTGCCATCCTTAATGTCTTCTTTAAAGGTGAGCACTAGGGTGCCGGTGTATTGCTCTAGGGCACTTTGCTGGAATGTTTGGGCGGCGACGGGGGGCCATTGCCCATTGCCCACCACCGTGGCGGCGGCGGTGACGGCGGTTCGGGTGAGGGCGGCTAATGCTTCTACAAATTCGATGCCCGCATCCCCCGCCGCCACATGACAGGCCAATAGATTGAGCTGGGCGGCATCGGTGGGTCTAAACCAGCTGCGGAGGTGGGGGGCATATTGCTCCAAGTTACCCAGCTCTAGTCTGCCGGAGCCTAGCTGCAGTTCACCGGGGGCACCATGGGCTACAAGGGTCAGGGATGGGGTGGGTCGGTGTTGAATTAGCTGGCTAATTTGCTCGATGCCGTCCCGGTCTGGATCGAGCACATGGGCGGTGATGCCGGGGCGCAGGGCGGCTAGCAGCAGGGGCAAGTCGGCCACGCGACTGTCAAAAATAACCAGGGCGGTTTCGTCGATGGGGACCGGCTGTTTTAGGGGCTGACGGTGATCCGACTTGGCGGTCAGTATGGGGGATGTCATAGGAGTTTAGTTATAGGTTGATCTGGGATATCGGTAAGTCCGAAGGGAAGAAATATAGTGGGGAATCCATGGGGACAGCGGTGGGGGCTGTCTCCGGCAATATTTGCGGCTATGGGGGCATCGATATCGGTCTGTCAATTGGTCACACCGACAAACCGACCCAAGTTTTACGTCGGCAAAACTGGTATCGGCAAAACTGGCCTGACTGATCCTCTAGATGGTTTCATCTGAGCAATCCTGATGGACGGCATTACCACCGATCGATGCGTGGTTGAAATCAGCAACGACAAAAACTGATGTATTCCTATCAACATGTCCAACCGGTCTTTAGCCCATCCGTATGCTGGGATGGGGGTTGGCCAAATAACACTTAATGTTTACGGAGCTTTATGGGACCAACAACTCTGGGTTAGAGTGGCTTATTTTGGCAGGGGCGCGACTAACAAGTCAGCATGTCGGCAAGCGTTTTTGCTAAGCGCCTCCGCCAAGCGCCTCTACAAGGTGTTCGTGACTACTCGACGCAGAATCTCAGTCACTTCAGCCGCCATCCGGGCATCCACATAGCGGGCCTCTTCGTTACCGTCACCGGTTTGTTTGGTGACAATCAGGGTGAAGCCCAGGGCGTATTGTTCGTAGGGGGCGGTGGGGTCTGGGGCACCCTGGCGGGGCAGGCCAAACTGCACGAGGGCACAGTAGGTCAGCTCTGTGCGATCGCGCTGATCGCTCCGGCCAAAACCACTTTTAGAAATGATGACGGGCGACTGGATATGGGACCTTAACCCTAGGGTGTCCAGGGCGACATCCACATAGCGGCCGGTATCGTTCCCCATGGCCTGCACAACAGGTTCTAGGCTGTGCCCCATGGCCGCCGGTAAATCGGCCTGGTTAGATAGTTGATAGTGCCAGCCGGCCATGGTAATGAGCCGGGTCAAATCGTAGGTGGAAACGAGATTATCCCCCCGGTGTTCCACGCCAGCCGACTTCAGCAGCAACCGTTTGCCTTGGGTATCCCACAGCTGTGGAGAGACCATAAAAGGAGGCTCACCATAGCGCCCCCTAAAGGAAAGTTTATGGTTGCCAGTGAGCTGACGCAGCCAGCTTTCTAGCCCGTATGGAGTGGCAAAATTTTTGAACATGACCGCCAAGGCATTGGACGTTGCTATGCGGTTGTCATAGTTCACAATGCCCGTGGCCAAACTCGAAAAGGCATACCCCAAATCGGTGCTAGATTTGCGCACCCGACATTTGTTGATGGGGGTGTTGGGGGAGATGGCATTGGCCTGGTCTACCACATTGAGCAGGGGGACAAACTTAGTGGCGCTCCACATCTGGCGATTGTTGAGGGCAAGGCGGCCTAGCCACCGGGCATAAACTTGATTGTCGTCCATGGTCGATAGACACACACAGCCGGATATCGTGTCTGGAGAGAGAAAGTCTAAGCCGTTGGACTC
>CALHGI010000146.1 GCA_938029995.1 uncultured cyanobacterium
GAGATAGTAGGCGCAACCGACAGAGACACAAAACCATTATCATCAATGCGATCGATATTAACGGCTAAGGTCAGGCCCACATCAACCAAACTCACTTCCCTTTCATTCGTGACGATACCACTATCACTAATGACAGCGTTAGTCGTACTTTCGTTAATGACCTCTGCTACAAGGTTAACCGAAGCATCCTGCCCTTCTTGAACAATCAATGTGGGATCAGTAATAATTTTTGAATTGCCGTTGTCAATCGTTGCATTCAGCGCAGTAATAAAGTTCCGGCCAATGTTTAGGGGATTAGCATTATTAAATACCAAATCCAAAATACCCTCATTTTGACGTGTGAAAACATCATCCACACCAAAGGAGAAACTAGTATTGAATCGCTCTATTGCTGACAGATTAACGTCAACCACCCGAAGGTTAATGGCGACCTGACGTCGACGCAGGTCTAACTGGACGAGCTGCGTGGTGGCAATTTCAACCTGGCGGGGCGTCCCTACCAACGTTACGGAACTCGTCCGAGCATCACCAATCACCTGTAGTCCTCGCAACAGAGGGGGGGAGTCTTGATAGTCAGCTCGCAGAATGTCAACGCTTGTTTCTAGCTCAGTTCTTTCAACTTGCTCTACTTCTTCACCCACATCAATAGTTGACTCAACCACCTGAATTTCTTGTTCATCGGCAAAGGCACTCTCAGCACCCATAAACACCAAGAAATTAACGGCAGTAGCAACGTCTACCTGATTGAGACGAACACTGCGCACAGTCAAATTTCGAGCCGCTTGGGGCAACCGAGGGCCCACAAAAATAGTCCGACCGACGCGATTGGCCTCCAACCCAGAAATCTGCAGAACGTAGTTAAATACGTTTTGCACAGGCTCATCTTCAATGTCTAGGGTCACCTTGGTATCAGCCGCGGCTGCACCTTCTCCACCGCCTGTTTCGGTAAAGGCAAGGTTAAGTCCCGCGGCACGCGCCAATAAAGATAGGGCTTCACGGGCCGTTGCATCCCTCAGCACCAAACGGGGGACCCGCTCAGCTGTGCCCAGATCAATCACATCTAGGCTCGCATTAATTTCAGAGACCGCAATGTCTCCCACCGGAGGGGGAACAGCCTGGGGCAAAAATGGAGGCGCACCATTTAATGTTGGAGCTGTGATCGGAGTTCCGTCAATAATCACCTCAGGATTGGGAACGAGAACATCAGGAGTGTCTGTTTCTACTTGGGCCAGATGGGTGGGCAATAAAGACCTATCCGTCACCGTTTCAATGGCTTCAGGTAGATCACTGGGTTGTGGCGTAGCGTTAGGTCGGGTGTCGAGGCTCACTAGAAGCCCCTGCCCATTAACCTTTTCCAAATTAGCAACGGGTGCTTGCTCAGTTCCCTGAATCGTGAGTCGCACCGTATTTTCATCCAAGGTTTCCAGATGAATTGACTTGATGGTGGAATCGGGGTTTTGCTTGCTGTAGCCCTTGTTGTTAGCTAGGGCTAGCTGAGCATTGGTAATGTCCGCCTGCAGAACATTATCTCGACTGACGGCAAAGATTTGAGGAGTGTCGCCCCCCTTGGTAGAAAGCCTCAGCTCCATGCCTGTTTTCGTTGTGTTGAGTTCAACGTTTTGGATGGCAGTAGCAGCAGCTTCCGCAGATTGAGCCGTGAGGACGCTCAAAGCTCCACCAGCAGCGATTAAACTTCCAAGTTTGAAAAAGCGTTTCACAGTTCACTCCTTAAATTCTAATTAGAGTACGTCGATGTCTAGGAATTGAAATCTTGAGGGCTTAAACAGTGAGAATAGAATCCGATCAGCTACACACTACTGCTATTCTTCGACGACTTCACCTTCCGGTGGAGGCGGTGGTGCAATCTCGGGAGGAACCGAAGGATCACCTGTTGGAATGAGGGCATCCAATTGAAACGTAGAGTTTATCCGTTGTTTAGGCTGTCCTACCACTTGGCCCTGGCTGTTGAGAACAGTTTCCGTAACGGTTTCAGATGATGACAAGGCAAAATCTCGAATCAACAACAGGGGTTCCAGTCGTTCGACATTACTTAAAACTGACTGGGTCTGGGCAAAGTCTCCAGAGAACTCAACGTTGTAGGTCTGACGTTTTAGTTTGTCATTTACTTCTTCGCCAAGGCTGCCATCTTGGACTATGGCCTCTCCGCTAGGGTTAAACTTTTTCAGTTGGGCTTCAACAATAATGGGGGGAATACCACGGGCTGAGATCTGATTGCGGGCAGCACCGATGGACGCATTGCTATTTTTGATGCGCTGGTTAATGTCGAGCAGCAGCGTATCCATGGAGGACTCATCTGAAAATAGAGAATAGACATTGCTTCGCTGTACTAGGGCGGCATCCCGCGCCTCTTCAAGTTTGGCAATTTCCTCTAACCGTTCAGCTTGAGTCGCCAGCTGATTTTCCTTCTCCGCAATGTCGGCCCTGAGCGCTTGATTACTGAGACGAACAGGTTGCACAAATCGCTGAAATAGGAAGATGGCTAAACCAATACCGGCCAGTGCTGCCAAAATGCCCAAAACCTTGGGGGTTAACTCAATGCCAAAGATAACAGGGTTTAACGGCTCATCATACAGGTCATCTTCGGCTGGGATAAAGTCTCCACTTAATGTCATTATTCGAGCACTCCTGTTTCTAAAAGGGCTTTTAACCTAGAGGACAGACCAACAGATGCTTGTTGATTTTCAAGTTCAGCCAACAATCGTTCAAACTGTTCGATAGAGACACTTTTGACATTGCCAGCAATGGTGTAGTTCACCAGCTTAATGGGCTCCTCACGTTGAGCTTCCCCTGGACAACGGCCCAAAACTTCACTTCCCAACGAAGATGTATTGAGCTTGACGGTCTCACTCTCTAGGAAAGGAGAATTTTTCAAAGTCAGAACAAAGTCATTGATATCGTCAAAAGAACAGGCCGTCCCGTCAATGCTGATACCGCCTGCTTCAGGAGCAACTGGCTCACCACCCGGAGTCTCGGGTATGGATTCTCCAGCGGTTTGGCTAACTTTTGATAGCTGGGCTCGGGTGGGAATCCGGTTTTGAATATCCTTCACAATGGCCGACCAGGGTCGAATCTTGGTAAATACCCCGGCTAAAGCACGGCTTTCTGAGCGCGCTGCGTCTGTTTCTGCTTTGATCCGATCCACCTGAGCTAGTTTTGCCTGGAGCTCAGTCAGCTCCTGATCTAACTCAGCTTGACGGGTTTGCAACGTGGATTCTTGATACTTGAGCAGACCGAAGAACCCTCCCACACCGGCTAATGCTGCCACCAAAACGCCAAGACCGATGGCGATGGGGGTGCGATCGTTAGAGGGCTGACGCACCACTGACGATGATTGCGTCGCTAAAACAGGACGGTCTTCACGATCATTGAGAAAATTGATATCAATGCTGTACATGTCCTAAACCTCCCTCAGGCCCAAACCAAGAACTGTTGCCAACCCAGGACGTTGGGCTTCAGAAATTTCGTCGCCCACCTCTAGAGACAGCGACTCAATCGGATCGATCGGGCTCGCCGGCAAGCTTAAGCGCTGGGCAAAGAACTCATCGAGCTGGCCAATCGCGCTACCGGGTCCTGCCAGCAAAAGCTGAGCAACTTCCATGTCTTCCCCCTGGTTTAAGTAAAAGTCAATGGAGCGTCGCAGTTCATCGGATAGTTCCCCCAACACCCTGAGCATGGCCGCCGTACCTGGATTGGTACCGCCAGACATTTGGGGAGCCCCCATACTATCCATGGGTGTGGCCGGAACAGTCATCCCCTGAAGCAATTCTGTATTACGGGTGGGGGGTAAATTCATAGCACGACTGAGGGCGCTTTGAATTTGAAAAGTACCGATGGGTACCGTCCGTGAAAAGTGCGGTATCCCATCGACAACAATAGATATTTCTGTACTTTCAAACTGAATATCGACAATAGCTGCCGCTTCCTGGGGCGTAAACTGTCGCAGTTGCTCACGAATGGTTCGAATAAGGGCAAAGCTGCTGGTTTCGACCACATCGAGATTGAGTCCGGCCTGCTGAAATGTTTCCATGTAGGCATTGGTCACTTCTTTTTTGACCGCCACCAACAGAACCTGGACTTTTTCGATGCCATCTTCGTCAACAAAGAACCCCAGTTTCTGATAGTCAACATCTGCTTCTTCGCGGGGAAAAGGCAGATACAAACTAGCTTCCTGGTTAAGCACCATCTCCCTCAATTCGTTATCGTCTAGCTCGGCTGGCACCGGAATAACCCTAGTGATGGCCCGGCCAGGAACGGCCGTGGTGGCTCGTTTTACCCTTAAATTGCTCTCACTTAAGGCAGAGCGAATGGCCTCAGCCATAGCTGCCGTATCAATAATTTGACCCTCTTCAAAAATGCCCTCTGGGATCTCAGCAGAGGCAAGCGTTTCTAACTTTAACTTCTGCCCTTGCTTTCGCAGGCGGGCTATATTGACCCGCTCGGGCGTGAGTTCAACACCAACGCCTGGGGCTTTTCTTGAAAATAGCGACTTTAAACTATTCACAGCGTTATCCGGTCACAAAGTTATCCGGTTATGGAAGGCAATTTGAGTTAGGCAAAAGCCGAACAATTTGAGTTAAGCAGACGCCGAACGATTTCGGGTAGGCCGATATCCAGCAATTAGGCTAGAGCCTAATAATTTGGGTCAGGCAGAAACCGAATAATTTCGGTTAGACAGAAGCCTAACAATTTCGTTTGGGCAAAAGCCCAAACGTTTCAGTCTGGGAAAGACTAAAGGTTTAGGTCTTTTTTTGCTAACGCATCGTACACAATTTGTGCGGAAATGGCTAGCAATGGCCAAAGAATATACAGGTTGGTGTCAATACTGCCCTAAAAAGCTCCTAAAACATACATTTTTTAATTTGAGTTTTTTTCAACCTTACAAAAGCAGAAAAAATCAGCTGTAAAAAAATGCCTCCGTAACTGAAAGTTTTAGCTTAGGGAGCATTTAGGCCCTATTTAACACCTTTTATTGCAAATTGTTAATTGCCTTGAAAGGTTTAGTTCAGATCTTGAGTTTTAACATCAGCGTTTAATTTTTAGTTACCCTCACCGGCGAAAGAGTGTTCAATCCGAAAAGGGATCTAATTGATTTTTTACGAGCGATAATACACGCTATTGGCTAAATTGATCACACGATTTCTAAAAAAAAGTTGGATTTTTATTAAATAACCATGGCAAAAGTGGCAAATCAGCCGGTGAATGTGACTTGGGGCACGCCCCTTTCTGGGGAGTGTCAACGTTTGCTCCTGCTGGGTTCTGGAGAACTGGGTCGTGAGGTGGCCCTGGAGGCAATGCGGTTGGGAATTGAGGTGATTGCGGTGGATGCCTATGCCAATGCACCGGCCATGCAGGTGGCCCACCGTTCCCACGTACTCAGTATGTTGGATGGTGACGCCCTTAAACAGGTGGTAGCCCAAGAGCAACCCACCTTGATTGTGCCGGAGGTGGAAGCGCTGGCGACGGACACGCTGATTGAGCTAGAGGCGGAGGGCTGGACGGTTATTCCCACGGCCATGGCCACCCGGTTGACCATGGACCGTGAGGGTATTCGGCGATTGGCAGCGGAAGAGCTGGGGCTACCCACGTCGCCCTACCGCTTTGCGGCCACTGAGACGGAATATCAGACTGCGATCGCAACCGTCGGGCTACCCTGTGTCGTTAAACCCGTCATGAGTTCCTCCGGCAAAGGCCAAAGCCTGGTCAAAACAGCCGCCGATGTCGATGCCGCCTGGACCTATGCCTTTGAAGCCGGACGGGGCAAAGACCCTCGGGTCATTGTCGAAGGCTTTGTCGAGTTTGACACCGAAATCACCCTGCTAACGGTGCGGTCCCATCCCCAGCTGGCCGACGCCCCAGTGACCACCCATTTCTGCCCCCCCATTGGCCACCGGCAAGAAGCAGGCGACTATCGCGAATCTTGGCAGCCCTGCCCCCTCAACCCCAGCACCCTAGAAAAGTGTCAGCAGATTGCTAAAACCATTACCGATGCCCTAGGCGGCGTGGGACTCTTTGGAGTCGAGCTATTTATTGCAGGAGACCCTAATCAAGAGCAAACGGTCTATTTCAGCGAGGTCAGCCCCCGTCCCCACGACACCGGCATGGTCACCATGGTGAGCCAGAACATGTCGGAATTTGAATTGCACGTCCGGGCCATTGTCGGGCTACCCATCGGTGACATTGATCAAATTCGTCCTGGAGCCTCAGCGGTCATTCTTGCCAGTGAGTCCAGTAACAACCCTAAGTTTAGCGGTGTAGCAGATGCCCTAACGGTTCCTAGCACCAAACTAAGATTATTTGGCAAGCCCCGTGCCCATAGAAATCGGCGCATGGGGGTAGCCTTGGCCCTGGGCGATACCGTCGAGCAGGCTCGCCAAAGGGCCAGTGATTGTGCAGGGCGAATTCAGGTGCACTAACCGTCGCCCCAAGAGGCCAGCGAACAATGCCTCCAACCGGGCTACGTTTCGACTTTGTTCGGCTCACCCAGTGCAG
>CALHGI010000147.1 GCA_938029995.1 uncultured cyanobacterium
CTAGAATGGCGCATTGCCCAAGAAACCTCGAACCTGACAGCGGTTGAACATATCCTGGATGAATGGCTGCGACAGGACCTCAATGATGAGCCCGGCCAAGACGTCAGCATCAGCCTTAGCCGATTAAAACGTCACCTCAAACAACAGCGGATCGGCATTCTAATTGACAATCTGGAACCCGCTTTGGATAGCAATGGTCAGTTTGTAAAAGAAGCATGCCACTATACAGAACTGTTAAAACTGTTATCAGATTTTTCAATCGACACAACAACATTAATCACCAGCCGAGATCGACTCTGCGAGCCCGGCATTAAAGCCCACCACTATCGACTGCCTCGGCTTACCCTTACCGATTGGCAACAGTGCTTTAACTATCACCAGCTATGTTTTCCTCAAACCAATGAGACTTTAAAGTGCTTACATCGAACCTATGGCGGCAATGCAAAAGCCATGGAAATTTTATGCAGCACCGTACAAACAGACTTTGACGGTGATTTAGACGCTTACTGGCAAGCCTATCAAGCCGATCCCTTAGCCGAAATTGATCTCAAAAACCTAGTCATCAGTCAAATTGATCGACTCCAACAGCTTGACCCCATCGCCTATCAACTGCTGTGTCGTCTTGGCTGTTATCGCTACCAGACCATCGCCAAACTATCATTACCAGCTGTATTAGCCCAATGCCATCCACCGGACGGGCAGCGAGCCATTGCCTCCCTGCGGAACCGTTCCCTAATCGAAGTACAAAACGGTCAATATTGGCTGCATCCAGTTATTCGGGCCATCGCCATTGAACGACTCAGGCAAAATGGACTCTGGCATGAAGCCAATCAAGTCGCCGCCCACCATTGGACCCATAGCATTAAAACACTGACATCCCTCACCGATGCCCAGCAAGCCTTAGAAGCCTATTATCACCAGATTTCTATTGGCGAATACCAGGCAGCCGCCCAAGTATTGTTACAAAGCCGCCATAACCAATGGCAACAGTTTTTACCCTTAGCCAGCAGCCTTTACCGCATGGGGCTGTTGCAACCAGTCAGTACCCTCATCGTTGAAGTGCTCTCCCACCTAGGAACGACATCTGAACCGCTACCGCAGGTCAGTGAACTACAAAATATTCTCGGCGACATTTACTGGATTACCGGGGACATTAACCAAGCCATTGAATGTCAGCAGGATGCCATCTCAACCACCCAAAAGCATCTAGCCAAACTCACTCCAGCCGATCACCTCAACCACTACTACCTCCAGATGCTCAACATCGACTCACGGTTGAGCCTGGGACTATATGCCATGGACCTGTGGGAGCTCGACCAAGCTGAAGCGGCCTTTAAATCGGTCATTACCCTCGGCCAAACCACCCCCCACCAGGCCTGGGCCGACAAGGCCACCGTGGCCCTAGCCCTCAACTACGCCTATCAAGGTCAGGCTGACAAAGCCCAGGGATTAGCCAATAGCTGCTTAGAGAGCTTTACACACCAGCACCACACCTCCGGCCGACTGGCTTATTTTATTCAGCTGTTAGGTCAAACCTATGGTTACCTGGGCCAAACAACACAAGCCGAAGCCCTGTACCAACAAGCACTTGCCTTTGCCGACATGGGCCACTATCTCCAGGTCAAAGCAAAAGCACTGACGGGGTTGGCCACCATCGCCCGCCAACGCCACCAGCTAGATAGGGCCCTAGAGTACCACAACCAATCCATTACCCTATTCGATCGCATTGGTGCAAAATGCGACATGGCCAACGCCTATGTCGAATTAGGCCACAGCCAAACCATCCAAAATCAAACCCAACTGGCCTCCCAGCACTGGCAACAAGCATTAGCCCTATATTCAGACATTCATGCCCACAAGCAAGTGGGTCGAGTCAACCAGTACTTAGCTAACATTAGCCAAACCTAAGGCCAGTTTCAGCCAAAGTAGGCCCTATCTTCTAGCAGCCTAAACTCCGTGCGCCTGGGTATAAGAAGCTATATCACCCACGGTTTCACACGCAATACATAGTGAACACGGATTTCTTCATCAGTGATTTATCCAACTCTTAGAGTTACTGACTATTCTAGAAATGTGCACAACGAGCACGTCAGCAATCTTCCTCGAGACAGAAGTGAGCTGCCAGTAAAATCGGTCTCTTTGATTCTGAAAGCCAATGAAAGACTGTGCGGTGCAAACCGGCAGTCTTTTTTTTGGCCATTGCCAATGCAAAAGATGACCAGCGGGATAATAATGCAATCAATCAGGCTTTCTCAAGGAACACTACCTTGAGGATCATCCATTCCTGTCTGTAGAAACCCATCACTGACGTGACATACTGCTTAATGCACGTGGTGCGAACCATAGGTTCTCTATCCAAGCAATAGATTGTCAACGCTACACGCGATTTAATTTGCTGAAAACTGTCAGCAAATTGCCGTAGTTTGACTTGCTCATCTTCTGCGAATACAAACCGCAGGCACCACTTTCCAGCTCCCTAACCATGACATCAACACAACAAATCTATTGCGACCGATTAACTAACACCCCCTAAACTCCCATCAGCACCCTGATA
>CALHGI010000148.1 GCA_938029995.1 uncultured cyanobacterium
CTAGCAGGGAACGCTCGTAGAGATCACGCATGCGCTGTCCCACATCGTTGAGCTGCTGAACTTGGAACAACAAATTGTCTAAAAACTGCCGTAGACGCTCCTGATCCTGCTCCAGGGTATTACGGTTAACCACCAGCTCCCCAACCAGATTGCTCAAGTTATCTAAGTGGCTCACCGAGACACGCATGGTTTGCTCGGTCACCATACGACGGCTCGACAACCGATTAGCGGCGGGACGAAAAGCAGTAGCACTAGCGGCGGTTGTGGATAGGGTTTGGTCTGCATCCTGCAAGAGTGCTTCCAAATCCCCAAATTCATCGTCCATGTCTGGGGCCCCAGCCGAGGCGACACCTAAGGGAGGTAACGTAGCAGGATTCGAGCTCACTGAAGCACTGGGATCATCTAATAACGCTTCGAGCGCACCAAAATCATCATTACTGCCAGCGGCTTCAGCATGGGTCGCGCGCCCCATCTCTGCGGGCAAGTCTGACAGCAGACTATCCAAGGGCTCTAAGTCGGAAATATCCGATGCTGGGGATGGATCATCAAATAGATCATCATCAATCCCAGGGGAAGCTTCGGGTGATGCGCCTATTTCCGTAGACGTGTCTAATCCCATGGACGCGTCCAGTCCCATAAAGGAATCGTCGTCCAGTGCCGTCTCTAGGAGCGGGTCTTCAGTGTCCGTCGGGTTGGCATTGTCAGTGGGTAAAACCGGCTGCGCCATGTCCCCCATCAGGTCTAGGCCACCATCTGCCATCAAAGAGGCGCTGTCCATCCCCAAATCGTCATCATCAGTGACAATGCCAGTGACAATGCCGTCATCCTCTAAATCCAACAGGTCAAATTCAAAATTGCCAGATGGAGGCTGACTAATAGGGGCTTCATTCACATTGCTACCGTCGTCAGCAACATCCCCTAAATCCACGGCCAAATCATCAATATCTGGGCCGTCATCGGAGGCCGTAAAGTCTAAACCGTCTAAACCGTCCAGCTGCTCGGGAACGTCGGCCCCGGTTCCAGCGACTTCGGATACCGTCGCGCCATCCGCATCGCCAAACAGGTCATCTAAAGTGCCATCTGCTCCAGTATCGTCGCCAAATAGATCACCTAACTCATCGCCATCAGAGGCGACAGGCTCAGATATATTCAGATCTGAGGATAGATCGGCAGGGGACTCAGGTAGCTCGGCCCCATCGCCAAATAGACCATCCAATCCACCATCGTTAGAAGTATCAGACTCAGAGACCTCTAACGATGAAGTCAAGTCAGAACTCTCATTACCCCCATCCAGTAGATCTCCCAATCCCGCATCCGTTTCGGATAGGTTCAGATCGGATACGTCCAGCTCAGATAGTAGATCGTCAGGCACCTCCGTGGCATCACCATCGAACAGATCATCTAACCCCTGATCCGTAGCGGGGGCATCAACAGAGGCCTCAACACCAGAGAGGCCGCCAGAGAGGTCCTCAGAGGGGTCGCCAGAGAGATCCAGACTAGAAAGCAGATCGTCGGAACCATCCTCAGTAGCATCTCCAAATAGGCCATCTAGCCCCTGATCTATAGCAGGGGTATCAACGTCGGAGAGCTCTCCGGAGAGATCATCAGCTAGCTCCAAGTCTGCGTCTGCGTCTGCGCCACTGCCGCCAAATAAATCGCCTAGCTCCATTTCGTTGGTGGCAGAGTTAGGCTCAGGTGAGCTGATGACACTGCCTTCAGAGGCCTCCTCTTCTAGGGAGATGTCTTCAACCGATGACCACACATCATCCAAGGCCAAAGCATCTGAATCGTCTGTAGAATCAAACGCCCCCAGTTCTAGATCATGAGACGCTACAGGGTTCAGCTCGTCTGATGCTTCTGATAAGGGCTCGGGCTCGGCCCAAACATCTGCTGATAGGCTATCTGATGCGACTGGAGATGAGATCGCTTCAGGCTGATGATCTTGCTCCCACAGACTATTGCTTGCAGAATCGGAGTCTGTAGCGGACTCTACTGGCGAGCCGCTGGCACCGGAGGATGTTTCATCTAGGGTGAAAAAATCATCAAATTCTGAGCGGTCCGATTCTACACTGTCTGATTTTTCAGAGTCGGCTGAACCTGCATCAAAGAAGCTATCGGTACCAGCAGTGTCCAAGGTTAAATCGATATCTGTGGCCGGATCAGTATCCGCCTCAGAAGATTGCAGAATATCAAGGTCAGCCAGACCATCGGATGAACTATCTGGTAGTTCTATGGAATTCTCACTGATGGAATCATCCGTGCCTGATTGATCTAGTCCGCCGAATAGATCGTCCATGCTGGCGGGTTCAGCCTCACCCATTCCATCCAAAAGGCTTTCTGTGTCGGTCAAGTCATTGCCATCCACCACGGATAACTGGGGAATCTCCAAGTCACTGTCTAGGCTATCTAAATTCTCCGCCGTGTCTCCAGCATCGGTGTCACCAAAGAGGTCAGCCAGTTCATTCCCCGATTCAAAGTCATCAGGACTAGCTCCGAGCTCGGACGAATCATCATTGAGCAGATCGGCAAAATCAGGGGAGACGTCGATATCTAAGGACTCTGCAGAGGCAGCTCCATCGACAATGGGTACGTCTTCTTCTTGCCAATCACCATCGAGGTCACCCCCACCTGTTTCGAACAGATCGGCCAAGCTAGTTAGTTCGGCCGCACCTACGTCTGGGCCCGATGGGGAGGTGGCTGCATCGTTGAGCAGTTCATCTAGGGAGATGGCATCATCGGCATCAGACGACGCCGGACCGTCTAGAACATCGAATGAGGCATCGGGTTCCAGCGTTGCAAGCTCATCAATCTCACTGGTTAGACCACTCTCTAAGTCGCTGTCTGTAGCTCCTGCATCATCTGAGAATAGGGAGTTCCAATCATTGGTAGCCTCGGCCTCATCTCGTTGTTCAGCTAAGGTTTGCAGGGTTTGGGAGAGGGTGATTTCAGGCTCACGACCGGCTAAAACTAGGTCCTGTGCCTTTTTGATCTCTTTGATCAGGACAGGGGCAAGGGTGCGATAGTCATTGTTGCGATCGCACACCGCCCAGCGACCATGCTTAACCAGATTCATCCAAGTGGGCAAATTAAACTGCTCACCAAACCGTTCCAACAACTGACAACAACCCTCTAAAGCCGTCCGACTTTCCTCCGTGTCAGCCTGCTTAAAACGAGCCAACATTTCCCTTAAAGCCGCCGAAACATCGCTGTTAAACACCAGCTTCAATGCACTTTCTTCCACGGGCTGTGGCGAGGCCGTCGTCGTAAAGGCAATCGGCTCAACCGCCTCCAACGGAACATCCCGGGCATCCGCGTCGGCCACCAACTGATCTAAATGCTCTTGTAACTGCTGGAAGACGGGCTCCACACCAGCCATAATACTTTGGGCCTTATCCTCAGTCAGACCAAACGGCCCCTGGAGTTGTTCTAGCAGTTCCTGCAGGGCATCAAACACCCGCAAAAACATCGACTCCAAGGAGCGATCCACCTTAATCGGGGACTCTTTCAGCAGCTTAAAATAATCTTCCAGCCGGTGGGATGTCCGCTGCATGCTCTCAATACCTAGCATGGCAGCGCCTCCCTTCACAG
The DNA here is from genome assembly GCA_938029995.1 of uncultured cyanobacterium. Lineage (GTDB taxonomy): Bacteria > Cyanobacteriota > Cyanobacteriia > Phormidesmidales > Phormidesmidaceae > Leptothoe. Next base: position 3,589 of record CALHGI010000148.1, read on the forward strand.
AGTGGGCGGCCCGAAACACTTCATTGGCCATTTCAGGATTACCAATGGTCGCCTGAAGATTTAGCAGTCCCTGCTCAATGGTATTGAGATGGTCCTTCGCCTCTTCAATGAAATAGCCCAATATACGCTGTTGTTGTTCAGGCAGCATCACCCTTGTCTCCCTAGATGAAATCAAAAATTAGGCCAGTCTTACAATGACGTAATGGCGGTCGTCATCCCTTGACACTCAGCTTTAGACACCTTGACTAATCCAGCCGACTCAACCCCAAACTATGCACCTCAGCCCCCATAAAGCAGATAACCCAGAAAATGCGGCCAGTCTAAGTCTTCTCGCCCTCCACCTTAAACCGCTCCACAGATGTCAGCAGGTCGCGGGCCACACCCACTAGACTCTGCAGCGAACCCGACACCCGCTGAGACTCCTGGGAAGTCTCTTGGGCTGTCAATTCAACCGATTGCATGACCTGAGCCACCGCACGCGAAGTCTCCGTCTGCTCCACCGTATCAGCCGTAATAGACCGCACCAATACATCAATCCGGTTAGATACCTGGATAATATCCTCCAGGGAGCGCTTGGCCTGCTCCGCAAGCCTTGTCCCCTCAATCACCTGTTGAGTACCCTCTTCCATCGCCGTCATTACACCGCTGGTCTCACCCTGAATCTGCAAAACGATTTGCTCAATCTCTTTCGAAGCTTTAGCCGCCCGATCCGCCAGCTGACGAACCTCATCCGCCACGATGGCAAATCCTCTCCCAGCCTCTCCTGCCCGAGCCGCCTCAATACTAGCGTTAAGGGCCAACAAATTAGTTCGAGATGCAATCTGAGAAATCAACGCCACAATCTTAGAAATTTCCTGGGATGATTCCGCTAAACGCTTTACCTTGCGCGTTGTTTCAGCAACCGTTTCTCGAATTTCCAAAATACCGGCCACGGTACGCTCCACAGCCTCGCCACCCCTCAGCGCTGTTGCCGACGCGGAGCGAGCAACTTCTTCAGCCTCCCGAGCGCTGTCTGCCACCCGCTGAATAGACTCCGTCATCACCTGCACAGAGTTCAAGGTAACGGCTAGCTCCTCAGCCTGACGCAGGGCATCTGCCGACAAACTGCGAGCAAACATCTCATTGTCAGAAGAACTTTTAGTTACCTGCAAAGCAGCCGCACTCACCTGCTGCACAATCTCTCGCAAGTTTTGAATCGTCAGGTTAAACGAGTCAGCAACGGCCCCTAGCACGTCCGCCGTCACCTCGGCTTGCACCGTCAAATCACCACGGGCCGCACCTTCCACATCATCCAACAAACGAATCACCTGGCGCTGCAGATCTTCCTTAGCCTGCTCTTGCTCCTGAGCTTTTCGCTGGGCCTCACTGGTGGTCGTGAGAATCACCCGAGCCATTTGGTTAAACCCTGTGGCCAGCTGCCCTAAATCATCAGTAGAGTAGGCGGTTGCCCGAGCATTTAAATCCCCTTGGGAAACCAACTCAAACTGCTGTCGCAGATTATCGATGGAGCGCTTAGCCTGGCGATCAATCAAGAACCCCAATCCAAACACAGTTAAGCCACTGGCAATAGCTGCAGTACCTGCCGCTAAAGGACGTACCCGAGAAATCCGAGCACTATCTTCCTCAGAAATTTCACCAGACAAACCACCTAAAGTCGCAGAACTAATAACCGCAACAGTCGCCAAAGAAGCCAAAGCGGCTCCACCGGCCATCAGCGAGCGCTTCGTTAGCCAGGAAGCATTGCCCAACCAACTAAAATTCCCCTCATCCTCAGCCGCAGGGACAACCACAGAGGCTTCCTCCCCTTGGGTAAACGAAGGCAGCTGATCGGCGGTTTCAATACTGAAAATGTCATCATCTCCAAGAATGGCTTGGTCATCTTCCTCAACCAAGCTAAACCCAGATCCCCCACGGGTTTCCGGGTCTTCAGAGAATATCCCTTCAGAATTTACCGAAGGCTCTGTAAACTCAGTGGAGCCTTCAGACAAATCAAATTCGGGCAGACTACCGAGATCGTCAAACTCATCAAACTCATCCAAGAAGTCAATATCCCCTCCCTGTTGGCTCTCCAAACGATCCATGGCGTCCACACCAGGAAACGTCTGCTCGCCAGCCGGAAAGGTCTGGTCACCCATATCCTCATCCACCAAGTCATCGGGGACGGGCTCCAGCCCCGAGAGCGTGGAGGCTTCACCATACTCTGGCAAGTCCCCTGTCAACAGGTCGTCAGGTTGAACCTCCCCCTCTGGCTCCATCATAAAGAGGGTTTTATCTTCGGGCTCCTCCAACATGTCCGGCAGATCTGGCAGACCTGAATCCATCACAGGGCTATCAACAGCGGGCGCTACACTACCTGTCTCCAGGAAGTCATCCATCCCAGGGAAATCTCCCGCATCCGCCTCGATACCTTCATCCGATGGAAACGCCTGGGCAAAATCATCCTGGTCAAATTGCGACAGCTCTTGGGCCGACGAAAGCGAACCATCACGAGGCGTAGCATCAATACTATCGAGGGTAATTTCGTCTTCCTCAGAAGACTCAACTAGACCTTCTAAACTACTGTCCGCAAACGGATCGAGCAGATCAGCACTACCTAAATCACCGCCAACAGAAAGGTTGTCAAGGGAAAACGGATCATCACCACCAAGGTCTATGGCCGAATCACCGCCAGGGACGCTCTCATAATCGGCCGCAGCATCAAACGGATTATCCAGGGCTGCCGCGCCAAGGTTATAGCTATCATTGTTGGTTATTTCCGTTTGCTCAACAGCGCCCAAATCCTCAGCCTGGGGTGCTACAACCGGCGGCTCAGACTGAACAGATTGAACACTGGCACCGTCTGCCCCTTCAAAAGACAGATCTAGGCCGGCACTCAAATCGTCCCCATCTTCCCCCATATCTCCATATAGTTCGATGGAATCAAATAAACCGTCAGCCGTAATCTCTTCAACACCATTGTCATCGGCGGTCCCCTGCCCAGCATCCATCTGTTCAGCGTAGGTAAGACCGTTATTGGCGTAGTTTACAAACTCAGGGTCAGAGGTTAAATCCAATACGGACTTGTACTGGGTCCGAGCCACATCATAGGTACTAAGCCCATAGCAATAGATGTGACCCTTAAGTAGGAGCACATTCGGATCGCTCGGGTAGTTTTCTGCCAATTGCTCAATAATGTCAGCAGCTTGCTCATAACTGCCCTGCATATATGCACGCTCTGCCGCTTGATACGTTTGAGCGTAATCTATACCCGATGCCATCTGTATTCTCCTGCCAGTCTAAACATCTCCATCTTGCCGAACCCGTTAAACTAAGCTGCCCAGCGCGCTGAACGCAATATGGCGACATGGTCTAGTAAACGCAATGAATTCTCCCCATTAGCACCTAACACCCATTCACCTCTGAGGAAAGGTGCCATCGTATCAGAATAATCACGAGACATTTTCATGCGTTCTGCATCCAACCAATCTGTACCAACTATCTGATTAACGGCTAAGCCTAACATAGTCCCCTGATGTTCAACAGCAATCACTGGAATTTCTGCCCTGTCGGTATTCATGGGTTGAGGGTAACCCAGAAACTGCCCAAGATCGGCAACCCAAATCACTCGCCCCTGTTCATTTAAGGTCCCCAGCAGGAGTGGGGATACATTGGGGACGGGGGTAATCCGATCGGGAGGGTTTTCAATGATGCGACGAATCCCAATGGCCGGCAAGGCAAATTCATCACCGGAGCCAATGTAAAATCGCAAGTGGAGTTCACCATCAGGCGTTTCAATTTCCTGTAATTCAGGGGCCTGATCCTGCCCCGCTCCGGTTTGAAAGTCTGGATTACCTACCATCGAGCCTGTGTCACCTCACAAATCATGGGCATTCCTCATTGGCGTCTCAATCACGTAGCAGTTGCTTGACCGTACCAACTAATTCAGTGGGCTGAAACGGCTTGGCAATATAAGCATCAGCCCCCTGCTTCATCCCCCAATAACGGTCAAACTCCTCTCCTTTAGAAGAACACAGTACAACAGGTAAATTTTGAGTGGCTGGATCAGACTTAATTCGCCTACAGACTTCGTAACCATTCATACGCGGCATAACAATATCTAAAACGATTAAATCAGGCAGATCTCCCTGCATATAATCCAATGCCTCAACACCATCGCTAGCAACGATAACTTTGAGACCATTACCTTTTAATAGGTCAATAATCATTTCCCGTTGGGCGACGCTGTCTTCAACCACTAAAACCGTACTCATAACCTGAATTTCGCCGTTTAAGACCGGTTCATATCTTGATTCAACTCATTATGCCCCTTGGGGGGAAATAACTATTTAAGTCGAGAGCATGTCCAGCCGATTATGACTACTGTGTGACCAAGTGTATGGCCAAGTCGCGATGGGTGGATCATTACATAGTTGATTAGTTAACAATGCACACCCTATCGCTTGTGCCTAATAAAATACCCCTCCTCATCAAAATTATTAAACTTTCATCAAAATTCTTTTGTGAATGCGCCTTTTTAAGGGAGAAATCCCCCTCGAAAAGGCCTTATGTAGTCCTCTGAGCGGGCAATCTTCAAACAGCTTCATTGCCCTCAGCCAATGTTATACAAGGTTTTCAGCCACTAACTTAGGCTGTAAGGCCTGGGGAAAGAGC
>CALHGI010000149.1 GCA_938029995.1 uncultured cyanobacterium
CCGATGTGGCCGGTTGGCAATCCCTCAATGGAGAACGGATCGAATTTTGGGATAGCGGCCACGGCGGTGTGGCATCGTCCGATGGGTCCAACCACATTGAATTGGACTATGGGGCAGGCAGCAATTTAGACGGCATTTATCAAGATATTCAAACCTACGCCGGTGAAACCTATGAACTGACCTTTGATGTCCGCGCCCGCCGAGGGACGCTGGAAAGTGCCAGTGAAACCGTTGTTGTGGAGTGGAATGGCACCGTTGTTAACAACGCCCAACTCACCCCCAACGGCGATTGGACCACCGTAACCGCCACGGTCACCGGGACCGGCGGCAGCGATCGCCTCATGCTACGGGAATCCGACGTCGCAGGCGCATCCGATGGCTTCGGCCCCCTCTTGGACAACATTAGTCTCCGGGCGGCAGCGGCTGACGTTTCCAACGAGTTTGAAAGCCCCATCCCCAATGGCGCAGGCTTCTCCCATGAGACTCTGGTGTCTGGCCTAGACAATCCTTTGGCCTTTACCTATGCCGATGATGGTCGCATTTTTGTCACTGAAAAAGCGGGCCGGGTGAAAATTATTGAAAATGGCCAGGTGGTCAGCACCTTTATTGACATCAACGCAGAGGTGAATTCCTACTGGGATCGGGGTCTGATGGGCATTGCCCTGGACCCTGACTTTGAATCCAACGGCTGGGTCTACCTAAGCTATGTGGTTGACCTGGAGCCCGAAACCCCCGACCGCCCAGATTTTGGTTCCGCGGCCAGTGGCCGGTTGATTCGGGTAAAGGTCTCGGACACCAACCCCAATGTGGCAGACCTGTCCACCCGAGAAGTTATTTTAGATGGCCATAAAATGACCCATGCCACCCACGCCGTAGGCGATGTGGACTTTGATAATAACGGCAACCTGATCTTTAGCTGGGGCGATGGCGGCTTTGGCGACAATCTCCGGTTTGAAGCGCAAGACCCGGATTCAAAACAGGGTAAGTTCTTCCGGGTAGATCCGGACACAGGCTTCGGTATTCCAGAGAATCCATACTACGATCCGGCCAATCCCGATAGCGTTCGCTCCAAGGTATGGGTCACGGGCGTCCGCAATCCCTGGCGTTGGACCGTGGATCGCCCCACGGGCGATGTTTACTTTGGCGAGGTCACCGATGGCGGACCGGAGGAAGCCAATGTAATCCGAGCCGGAGCAACCGAGCCAGAGCAACTGAACTTTGGTTGGCCCTACTTTGAAGGGGATAACCGCACGCGCTACGGCACCGTGCCCGACAACTTTGTCTATGAGGGGGCCTATGTGGAGCTACCCCACGGCGGCGGCCTGGATGCCATTACCGGCGGGGCGGTCTACCGAGGTACGGCGTATCCAGACCTGTATGACGGTCGCTATTTCTTTGCCAACTTCTATCGCGTGCTATACACGGCTGATGCCGAGGGGAACTACCAACAATTTGGCAATGTGGGAGACGTCAGTGGGGTTTCTGATCTGCAACTGGCTCCCAATGGCACCATTCAATATCTCTCATTGTTTGATGGAGCACTCTATCAGCTGAACTATGACCCCGCCAGTGGGGAAGGGTTGATTCCCAATGCGATCGCAACGGCGTCTGCCACCGCAGGCAGCGGCCCCTTGACCGTCGACTTTAGCAGTGCCGGGACGAACTCTCCCAATGGTCAGTGGCTACGCTATGGGTGGGACTTTGACTCCGATGGCACCATTGATTCCACCGCAGTAAACCCCAGCCATACCTACAACACCGTGGGCAAACAAACCGCAACACTGACCGTCAGTGATGATGTGGGGGGCTCGGACACCACCCAGGTGGAAATCACCATTACCAATAACCAGCCCAGTGACGGCAACCTGGCCTTTGGCAAACCCACCTTCCAATCCTCCACCGCCGCTGGGGCGCTTGCGTCGCGGGCCGTGGATGGCAACACCGACAATAACTTTGCCAACGGATCGGTGACGGCAACAGCGCCGGAAGATAAGGCATTCTGGGAGATTGATCTCGGGGCGATTTACAACCTCAGCTCCGTAGAAATTCTGGTGGGCAATCAGCCCCTGTCTAATTTCTATGTGTTGGCCTCGGAGCAGGAATTCACCGGGGGAAACCTAAGTGCCCTGTTGGAAGAACCTGAAGTCTGGCGTTATAACAACCCTAATCAGGTAGAGGATACGGCCACCGTTGCCATTAATGGAACAGGCCGTTACTTGCGGATTCAGCTGGCGGAATTCGGTGTAATCTCCCTAACTGAAGTGAAAATCTTAGGTACGCCAGTGTAAGGGCCGACGTAGCTCGCGTGAGCTCCGAATGACTTGAATATTGTTTCGAATTGTAATCGCATCTCTTCTCTCATGGGGGAGGTGCGATCGCATTTCCATGACCTAGCGCTTTAAAGGCATTCAATAATAATCGAATTTCAAACCATTACCCCATAAGCTTAAAACAATTTTCATCAATGGCCCTATCCTTTACACACCAAGGCTTATATTTACGTAAGCCTCATAATCAGGATTAGCTCCCGAAAATATACTACTGATGACAACCGAAGAGCTTTTCTTTTTTTAGGAGCCCATTCCCCAGAGTGAGCCCTAAATTCTCCTATCGTCATCGATCCAACTGACCCCAAAATCTGTTGACTCCATTGAAAACCAATGGAGACATTTGATGCTGTCTTCAAAAGACATCTCTTCACGGTAAGTCTCAGCTAGTTAACGCTTTAAAAATATGTCAAAGGATCCTACTCTTTATCAAGATACCCCAGGTATTGAATCAGTGGCGTTTGTTGACCTCAACGTCACCCAATCTGACACGCTCATTCAGGGTCTGCAGGTAGACAAGGTTTTTCTTTTAAACGACCAAACCAATGCCATTGAGCAGATCACCCAAACCCTGAAACAATATCAAAATTTAGACAGTGTTCACATCTTCTCCCACGGCAGTGAGAATACCCTACAGTTTGCCAATGGCACTCTCTCCGAGGCTAACCTCGACACCTATCAAAATGACCTAGCCGCTTGGGCCGATACGTTTTCTGAAGATGGTGATCTGTTTTTCTATGGCTGCAACATCGCAGCCGATGGCCATCAGTTTATTGAACAGATTAGTCAACTCACCCAGGCGGATGTCGCGGCCTCTGATGATGTTACGGGCCACGCCAGTCTAGGGGGCGATTGGGATTTAGAAGTGACCACTGGTGAGACGGGGCCAGCCTTAACCGTGGTCACCTATGGGGGGATTTTGCCCAGCTACAACGGCAACACCTATGAACTCACAACCCTGGATACCTGGGA
>CALHGI010000150.1 GCA_938029995.1 uncultured cyanobacterium
CGGGCGAACCCGCAGGGCCGGAATCTTCTACATTCCTCCCATTTCTCGAACACTGCGGGCGATGGCCGACATATCCTCATCCCCAAACCCCTGGGCAATCAGTCCACTTTCGACCTGTTCCACATAGGCCGCCATGGGCAACGGCAGCCCCAATTCCCGAGCGGCTTCCAAGGCAATCAGTAGGTCCTTGCGATGTAGCCTCATGCGAAACCCCAGGGGATAGGTGTTATTCAGCATATTGTCAGACCGATGGGTAAAGGCCCAGGAACCGGCGGCCCCACTGCCCACGGCTTGCACCACCTTTTCCATGTCTAACTCGGCCTTGAGCCCCAGGGCCAGACCCTCAGCTACGGCCCAATAGGTGCCTGCCACCACAATTTGATTGATCGCCTTAGTGGTCTGACCTGCGCCAATGGGGCCAACGTGGGTAATGGTTTGGCCCATGGCTTGCAAGACGGGCATGGCCTTGGCCAGGTCATCGCCATCTCCCCCCACCATGATCGAAAGGGTGCCATTTTTGGCCCCTTCAGAACCACCAGAAACCGGGGCATCTAGCATGGCAATTTGCTGGGCGGCCAGCTGGGCGGCCATGGTTCGGGTGGCGTTGGGGCTAATGGTGGACATGTCGATGACCAAGGTGCCGGGCTGGGCCCCGGCTATGACCCCCTCCGACCCGAGCACCACGGTTTCCACGTCGGGGGTATCACTGACACAGACGATCACGATGTCAGCCTCTGCGGCGGCTGTGGCAGGCGATGCGGCCCCTTGAGCCCCCGCATCCACCAGGGGAAGTTCGCGATCGCGGCTGCGATTATGGACCGTGAGGCGATGACCGGCCGTCAATAAATTCATTGCCATGGGCATTCCCATGGTGCCAAGACCAATAAATGCAACCTTCATCTAGCAATCTCCCAAATTAATCCACAACGGCTATGGCTTCCAGCTTAATTGCCAACGGGCCGCCGCCATCGGGTCGAAGAGTTATCCCCTGCCCATATACGACAAAAGCCCCCCGAGCATGGTGTCGGGGGGCTAATTGCATTGAAATATCCAGTTGTGGATGGGCTGGGTACCCTAGATGTTAGCTGCCAGCACAGGGGTCAGCGGCACAGGGGTCAGCAGCGCAAGGATCAGCAGCGCAAGGATCAGCCGCACAGGGTGCAGCCGCACAAGGATCAACTTCACCAGCGGGAGCCGCACAAGGAGCAGCCGCGCAAGGATCAGCAGCACCGCCACCACAACCAGTCAAAACACCAAGGCTCAGGACAGAAGCTGCCGCTACAGCCGCTAAATAATTAACTTTCATTAGAATGTTCCTCTTAAAGCATTGAACAGATAATAATGCAGCCGAAACCAAATCGACAAATCAATCCGTTGATTATTATCTACTATTAACCTTAATTTTCCCTGAGAAATAGATATTAATTTGACGAAAGCTCCCCAGGGAACTTCCATACAAATTGCCTACAGGGCATCGGATACTAGGCGAAATCCAAATAAAATGTGTCGATAGGTGGTCGGGCGACCATGGCGATAGGCCGTTCGACAAAATCCTGGTAGGTCATCCCAGGCGCAGCCCTTCATAATTGCCCGTTCCTGGCCGTCTTGCACATAGACCGTTGACGTAAATTCAAACACATTGCCCGCCATGTCTTCCACACCATAGGGGCTCTTGCTGAGGGGGTAAGCTCCAATGCGACTGGTGCTTTCTGGTCCATTTTTTTGCCAGTTGGTGGCCTTGTCTTGCCATTCGTTACCCCAGGGAAAGTAACGTCCATCCTCGCCCCTGGCGGCCTTTTCCCACTCATCCGCCGTCGGTAAGCGATAGTCAACGCCATCTTCTTGGCTTTTCCAAGCCGCATAGGCTAACGCATCTTTTTGAGACACCAGAACCACCGGATGATTGGCTTTGCCCGCCGGAAACTGGTACCCCTGCCAAAAGTACGGGCGCAGCTCCTGATAGGAATGCACCAGCATGTTCTGCTCTTGGTAGTTTTCGGAGGTGATGCCCGGCTGGTGATACCCAGTGGCCAGCACAAACTCTTGATAGTCTTTGTTGGTTACCAGATTACGGCTGATGCAAAAGGTGGGCATGCGCTGGTTGTCTTGATCCGGTTCAAAATCAAACCACCGTTGCTGCCGCAGTCGGGTTTCCACATCAGCGATTTCTTCGGCGCTATTCGCTAGGGCCTGGGCTGAAATGCTATAGGCATAATTTCGTTCCTCTTCGTCGCTACCCGCAATGTAGCGCCCCCGCCCAATGTATACGGAATTGTTCGCGCAGCGCGTGTCTTGACCTTCTTGGATAATGTCATCGCTCAAACCCACCTGCGAGTTAGCTTGACCACAAGCGCTCACCAGAGACATGAGAAGCAATGTCCAGATTAAACCTGGACGAGGGGATTTTTTTGAGCGTGAGGTATACATACGTACCAAAAACTTTGCGGGATGACTGGGCCAGAGTCTAATAGAAAGATTCCCTAAAGCTTGCACCATTTGCCTAGATCAGCAAACGAGTATGAGATTTAAGGCACAGAAAGCAGACGATGGATTCGCGGATTATTCGAGAATTTAAGGATTGAAGTATCCTTAGGTCTAATATTTCAGGTCCAATAATTTTAGGGCTAAGCTGGGGCTGCACCGCTGTTTCAAGATGAAACGTTTCTTTCGTATAACATTGTTACAGTGGAGCAATGTCCTAGGTATTGGCCTATGACCGTATCTTTGTATGTTTAACAACCTAAGATGAAGTCTTGGGCTTAATCAAGGCTCTAGATGTTCTTTGTTCTGACGTGTCCATGACTAATCATAATTGGCTGGTTACCGACCAGGGTCAGCGCACCACCTTCGGTAATGCCGACGTACAGGCTCCTGAACGGGTCTATCGGCTATATCGGTTTTTAACGGATCTAGAAGATATTTTGGCCGATGAGAGCGACGACAGTCTTCGCATTCAAAAAATTACCCCGCTGGTACGTCAGCTGTTAACCAGTTCCTATTGGCTACAGATGGAATACGATCCCCCTTCACCTCAAACCGGGTGGTCGGTAAAGTTTTTATATCGAGAGCATCAGT
>CALHGI010000151.1 GCA_938029995.1 uncultured cyanobacterium
ATTATAAGACCCGTTATCTAGATAGTGATGGCATTGCCATTGGGTTACTGCCTGACTTTCCTTTTGATGAGCAGGAGTGTGAGATTCCTATTGGCAGTAGTCTTTATCTTTTTAGTGATGGAGTCTATGAGATTTCTATAGGAGATAATCACGAAATTTGGGGCTTAGATGCTTGGGCAGACGCTTTACAGAAACATAAGGAGACTCAATCTTCTACCCTTATGCCGCTATTAGATGAAGCTTGCCGCATTAATGGTGGAACTAATCTAGAAGATGACTTTTCAGTTCTGGAAGTCTGTTTTTCAGGATAGTTCTTTAGACACTTGAACTGATTCAGATCATCATACTTTCAAGCGAGAAAGTACTCAAAACCGAATGAGTTAGAGGCCTAACTTAGCGCATATATTTCAGGCCATGTGTGATAGCTGAAAGTTATAAATAGCGACGACTAGTATTTATAGCGATCTGAGGAAATATTTCCCCGGATTGCTATAAATAGGGTTTGCTGAATAAGTCTGGCATTGAGCGATATCTAAGGGTTTGATTCTATTGAGACGCGCTTAAGTGCACGGAAAAGTGGCTAAAATGCTCAAAACCCTTGCACGTCTTCAGGGAAATGTACCGCAAATCTTCACCCGGCCAGCTATCGTTCCAAGATTTTTATCTGCCGTTTGGAGGTAAATTATCGGCGGAGAATCGTTGGGTGAAACTGGCCGAGATAATCCCATGGGCGGAGTTTGAATCGACCTACGAAGGCCAGTTTAGCGAGAATATGGGAGCGCCAGCGAAGGGATTTCGGATGGCGTTGGGCGCGTTGATTATCAAAGAAAAATTGGGTGTCAGCGACCGAGAGACGATTGACCAAATCCGAGAGAACCCGTATCTGCAATATTTTTTGGGACTTCATGAATACAGTGATGAGGCCCCGTTTGATGCCTCAATGCTGGTGCATTTCCGCAAACGCATCGGTTTCGAGTTGGTGTTAGCAGTGAATGAGTCCGTGGTTCAAGCAGGCATGGAACCCGCCTCAGCAGAAGCATCTGAGAAGAGTGCATCAGAAGCCGATGATGACTCAGACCCACCGGAACCGCCATCGAGTGGTCATCAGGGTCAATTGATAGTGGATGCCAGTTGTGCTCCTGCTGATATTCACTATCCCACCGATCTCGATTTGCTCAACCAAGCCAGGGAACACAGTGAACGGATGATCGATGAGTTCTATCAACAGGTCGCCGGGTGTTTACCCAAGAAGCCCCGAACCTATCGTCGAATCGCCCGCAGAGACTACCTCAGGATTGTGAAACGCCGCAAAAAGCCACGCAAATTGATCCGCAAGGGTCTCCGACAACAGCTCAACTATGTACGACGAAACCTGGGCCACATTGATCGGTTAATCGAGGCAGGAGCCACACTTGCGGCTCTGAATCCACGGGAGTATAAGACGCTGTTGGTGATTCATGAAGTGTTTCGCCAGCAACAGTCCATGTACGACCACAAGCGGCGGCGGATTGATGACCGCATTGTGAGTCTTTCACAGCCCCATGTGCGCCCTATTGTACGGGGTAAAGCTGGGACGCCCGTCGAATTTGGGGCTAAGTTCGCCATTAGTTGTGTGGCAGGCTATGTGTTTCTCGACCATCTCAGTTGGGATAACTTTAATGAATCCAAAGACTTGATTACCCAAATAGAATGCTTTCGAACCCGCACCGGACACTATCCTGACTCCGTGCATGCCGACCAGATTTATCGGACACGCGACAACTTGAGGTGGTGTAAACGACATGGCATCCGTCTGAGTGGTCCGCCCTTAGGCCGACCGTCCCTTGATGAAGCCCAACAAGCATTGCTTCGGCAACAAGTCCGAGAGGATGAGAGCATTCGGGTTGCCGTCGAAGGCAAGTTTGGTCAGGCCAAACGACGGTTTGGGCTAGGACGAGTGATGGCCAAACTCGCCCAAACCGCCGAAACTATGATTGCCATCACCTGTTTGGTGATGAACTTGGAGAAACGGCTACGCCGTTTTATTGTCTTGTTAGTGATGGTGTTGATACGCTTACTACGAGGCTATCAGACAAATGTGCGTCCCTTTGCAGCACAGTTAAGCAATGATTGGCGGCAACCCCTCGATCAGCTACAAGTCAATACTGACCACCTCTGGGCTGTCGGATAACGGCTAAGATTTTTAGTGAGTTTTTCAGCAAGCCCTAATCATAGTGTGATTCTGGAAGGGACCAAGGTAAAAGGTGTTGATCAGCGTATTGTTGATAGTTTAATTGGACAACGGGTAGAGCTAACAAACTCGCATCAGCGTCCTAAGGCTTTAAGGTTGATGATTGGGGATGATAGTCAAATTCAGCTTACTTAGGGAGATGACCAGGTGATGAATCCATCTAGAAGATTACTCGTAACTGGCGGTGCTGGTTTTATTGGTGCTAATTTTGTTCACTATTGGCATCAACATTGTCCAGATGATCGGTTAGTTGTGCTCGATGCGCTTACTTATGCAGGAAATCGTTCTACCTTATCTGATCTAGAGCAAGCTCCATCATTTCGTTTTGTGCAGGGTGATATTTGCGATCGCAACCTCATCGACACCCTTATCGCAGAAGAGAACATCGATACCATTGTTCACTTCGCCGCCGAGTCCCACGTCGATCGATCAATCTTAGGTCCCGGTGCGTTTGTCCAAACCAATGTGGTCGGCACATTTACCCTCTTAGAGAGTTTCAGAATTCGCTGGCAAGACCAGGATAAACCGGCGCACTATCGCTTTCACCACATTTCAACCGATGAAGTCTATGGCAGCCTGAGTCCTACGGATCCAGAGTTTACCGAGACCACCCCCTACGCCCCCAACAGTCCCTACTCAGCATCCAAAGCGGGCAGTGACCACCTAGTGCGTTCCTACTTTCACACCTATGGGTTGCC
>CALHGI010000152.1 GCA_938029995.1 uncultured cyanobacterium
AGCGGGCCTCCTCTGGAAAAATAGCTAGGATGCGATCGGCAATGGACAAAATTTTCTCGGTATCGCCTGGGATTGTGGCCCATACCCACAGATGGGGGGCAATGTAATAGGCGATGGGCACCTGGGGAAACTGGCGACGGACAAACTTGCCCATGGCCACATTCGGCCCCATGTAGTCGATTAGCACCACCACATCCGGTGGCACATCCTTTAGATGTTGTTGGGCGCGGCGGTTTAATTTGAGGGCGTCCATGGCATGGGGCAAGGCCTCAAACAGGCCAATGGAGCTAACCGATACCGTATCCCCAATTAGCTTGGCCCCCGCCGCCGCCATGCGATCGCCTCCCATGGCCGTAATTTCCACCGCATGACCCCGCTTTAGGGCCATGCGCTCCAGGGCCTCCACCAGCAATCCCCCCTGAAGATCACCCGAAACCTCCCCCGTGTGGATGAATATCCGCACGGGGCGAAGGGCATGGGAATTAGTCGCCTCGTTTTGCTGCATGGTGAAATTCGGCCCCTCGGGCAAAGACGCTAGGAACGAGAGGTATGCCGATTGGGGATGGGGCTGCGCCGACCAGGGATTACCCCCCGGCGATCGTCTCTTTGGGAGGCCACTAAAAACCGATGGAGGTGCTGCACATACTCGTTGTTGGCAACAGAATCTAATTTGTCGAGGGCTTCGCTAAAGGTTAGACCGGAGCGATAGAGCACACGATAGGCCTGCTTGAGGCCATCGTAGACCTGGCCAGATTCCAGATCGCCAATGCCCGAACGCTTGAGGCCCACCTTATTGAGCCCCCGCACCCGCGATGGATTTCCTTCCACCATCATGTAGGGGGGCACATCTCGCTCAATTCGGCTCATGCCCGCCACCATGGCATGGCGACCAATGTGTACAAACTGATGAATCCCCACCAGACCACTAATGCGCACGTTGGCTTCAATGTGCACATGGCCGGCTAAGGCTACGGAGTTGGCAATAATCACATTGTCTTGGATGACGCAGTTGTGGGCCACATGGACATAGGCCATGAGCAACAGGCCATTGCCTAAACGGGTGATTTCGCCAAATCGGGTGGGGCGGTTGATGGTGACGTACTCGCGAATATTGTTGTCGTCACCGATGGATACCAAACTTTCAGAGCCGTCATACTTGAGGTCCTGGGGCTCTAGACCAATGGCGGCTCCCGTAAAGATACGATTGCGTTGGCCAATTTCTGTGTGACCGTCTAACACCACATGGGAGCCGATTTCGGTGTCTTTACCAATGCTGACTTTTTCCCCAATCACAGCATAGGGGCCCACTTTGACACTGGGGTGAATTTGGGCCCTTGGATGAATTACAGCCGTGGAATGAATCAGAGCAGTTTGAAGCATTGGTTTGGTAACGTTTATTCAACCACAGAGAACATCAGGGTGCCTTCGCACACCAATTGACCATCAACTTCAGCTTTGGCCTGCATTTTGCCGAATTTTAGCCCACGAACGCTAAGCAGCTCAGTGGTGATAACCAGCTGGTCACCTGGCACAACCGGACGGCGGAACCGAACTTTGTCGATACCTGCAAACATACATAACCCATTCACGCCCGGCATTTGGGTAAGTACAATACCGCCCACCTGGGCCATGGCTTCAACAATGAGCACCCCTGGCATGATGGGACGCCCTGGAAAGTGTCCCTGGAAATGGGGTTCATTGAAGGTGACATTTTTTAGACCAACCGCCTGTTTACCAGGAATATAGTCAATGATGCGATCCACTAGGGCAAAGGGATAGCGATGGGGTAACAACGCTTGAATTTGCTCTAGGGTAAATGTGACAGGAGTCGAATTTTCGACAACAGCCGGTTGAGATTCCTGGCTGGCATGGGCTTTATTCTGAATGACGGTGGCCATAGACTTTTTTTAACAGCAACGGCGTAGGTGTTCTCGGCTAACCAGGAGGTGGTTGAAACCTGATCCACATCTAGCAACTGTAGGGTTTTTCCAGGGAAAAACTCAAGGTTTCAACTGGGATGGGGTGTCTCGCTGGCGCAAACAGTGGCTAGGTGAGCAGCCAGACGAGCCGCCAACTGAACGTGCAAACTGTGACTAGCTCGATAAGCTGTCACGTGCATCGTAGGGAGAACACCTAATAAACTGAGATCCCCCACTAAGTCTAAAAGTTTATGACGTGCCGGTTCATTTGGAAATCGCAGGGGGGGATTCAGCCAGCCCGTTTGGTCGCACACAAGGGCATTTTCGAGGCTGCCGCCCTTGATCAATCCCTGCGATCGCAACCCGTCAATTTGGTGGGCCATGGCAAAGGTGCGAGCTGGGGCCACCAACTCACCAAAGTCTCCATCGGCGGCGGACCAACTGTGCCACTGATTCCCAATGGCCGCCACCGGAAAATCAATACCATAGCTAAACCGGAGTTCTGAGGCCGGCAGGGCCACCACATAGGCATCCCCGTCCCGAACAACTACTGGCTCCCCTAGGGGGGCGGGGCGGGGGCGCACGGCCGACTGTTCCACCGTTCCCGCCGATGCAATTAGGCGGCTCCACCCCTGGGCAGACCCATCCATTAGGGGCACTTCCGGCCCATCAATATCAATCTGGACATTGTCCACCCCAGCCGCCCACAGGGCCGCTAGCAGATGCTCTACGGTGCGGACCTGCTGTCCCTCTGGCCCCAGCTGGGTGGAGAGGCGGGTTTGGGTCACGGTGGCCACATCGGCCTGCATGCGCCGATCCGACTGCACATCTGTGCGCACAAAATAGCGGCCGCTGTTGGCCGGGGCAGGCCGCAGCACTACCTGGGTGGTCTGCCCCAGGTGTAGGCCCACCCCTGTGCAGGTTACAGGGGCCAATAAGGTATGCTGCGCACTGGCCGGTTGGGGGGCAGCCTGTTGCCCACTGGACGATTGCCCACCGGACGATTGCCCACCGGACGATTGCGCATCAGCCATTAAAACCGTTCCCCGATGCCAAAGTGAATCCGGCCATACCCATCATCGCCAAAGCCATAGTCGAGGCGTAGGGCCCCTAGGGGAGTTTGGACCCGAATCCCTGCGCCATAGCCAAAGCCGTTACCGGGCTTACCCCGAATCTCTGCCGGGTCGCCGGGAACGCTATCACCGGACCCTAAATCAGAGCCATAGTCAACGAAAAAGGCTCCCCCCAGGAATGACGTAAACAAGGGGAAACGATATTCGGCGGTCGCCTGCACATAGGAGCGGCCACTGCCCAAATCGCCCTCATCGTAGCCCCGGACTGAGTTTG
>CALHGI010000153.1 GCA_938029995.1 uncultured cyanobacterium
CCCCTAAGGGCATGGAGAATATCCGTTTTACCGGTGCCGGTCATGCCCCCCACCACAATCACCGGTCGATGGGTGGCCAGGGTGGTCCTCACCCAATGGCGAAAGGACTTATAGCCCCCGGCCAGCAAATTCACCTCTAAACCACTGGTCTCTAGCAGCCAGCCCACGGACCCACTGCGCATTCCCCCCCGCCAGCAGTGGACGCGCACCTGACCTTCAGGTGCTAAGACCTTGGCCTGTTTCACCAGGCTGGCCATTTTAGGCCCCACCAGCTCTAGGCCAAGTTCAATGGCCATCTCCTTACCCCGCTGCTTATAGCAGGTCCCCACCTGGGCCCGTTCCTGATCGGAAAACAGGGGCAAGCTTACGGCAGTGGGTAAATGCCCTTGGCCATACTCCCCGGGACTACGAACATCCAAAATCGGCCCCTGGGCCTGCCAAAAATCATCAATCGGGAGAAGTTGGGTCACCGTTGCGCTGGATAAAGAAAAAACCTAAAAAAGCTGCCCCACGGGCATCACCCTCTGATTGTAAAAGGCGCTTGCCCTTCTGGGACGAACACCACATCGCCAATGGAACAGCTATGGCCATAGCCCTGACGCTGCAGGGCGGCCAGACAACTGGCCACATTTGCCTGGGGGATGGCGGCCAACAGACCACCCGATGTTTGGGGATCAAATAAGAGGGGATAGAGGGGGTGGGTCCCATGGGTCTGTGAATTGTGCAAATGGCGTTCGATCTGTTGATTACGCTGGTGAAGCGAACTGCGATACCCCAAGTCCAAACAAACCTGAGCCCCTGGTAGCACGGGCAAGGCCTCCAGGGTCAGGGCCACCCCCAGCCCCTGACGTGGACGCAGCATTTCATCCAAATGGCCCAACAGTCCAAACCCCGTGACATCGGTACAGGCGACGACACCATGGTCACGGAAACACTGGATTGCCAAATGGTTTGACTGCACCATGCTGGCCACAGCGGCATCAATCCACCGGCCCTTGGCCGCCCGCTGCATATCTGCTGTAAACAGCGCCCCAGTCCCCAAGGGTTTGGTCAAAATCAGACTGAGGCCAGGGCGAAGATTTTGCTTGGTCAATATCTGATCCGGGGCAATCCAGCCATTACAGGCAAATCCGAGGGACAGCTCGGGGCCTTCGGTGGTGTGGCCGCCCACCAGCCAGGTTTGGGATGGGGCCAGGGCGCGGTAGGTCCCGGTCATCAGCTGATATAGGGTCTCGGTTTGGACGGCATCTGTGCCATAGGGCACGGTGGCCAGGGCCAGCACCGTTTGGGGGGTAGCCCCCATGGCAAATAGGTCACTCAGGCAATGATTGACACAGATTTGGGCAAAGACATAGGGATCATCTACGATGGCGCGAAACTGATCCACGGTGTGCACCGCCAACTTACCTGGGGGTATCGCCACCACCGCCGCATCATCCGGGGTGTCCAGACCCACCTGTACCGGGTTAGGCCACTGAGCCATCTGGGGAAAATCGGCCCTGGCCCGTCCCAAGGCGAGGCTCAACACCGAACTACCTACCTTGGAACCACAGCCCGCACAGGGAGGGGTCAAAGGTCCCTGGGTAGAGTTATTCAGGGGTTTGCTTGGTGATGTGGACGATGACTGAATGCCATCATTCTCCATCGCCGGAAATCGATCGAACAGGGCCATAAAGTTGCCATCGATTTTATGTTTCCAGCGGCGGAACCAAACGGACTCAGCCGACCACCGACCACGGGAGGCAATGGCCCCTCCGGTGCCCAGGTCAATAATGTTGAGGAACTGACGCTGGGGTTTAAAGGGCTTGAGGGGCTGCCCCGACAGGTAACGCTGCAGATTTTGATAGAGGGGCGGCCCCTGGCGCACGGCAAAGACCCCGGCCTTGGGTCGAGGATGGTTTGCCATGGTGGCCACATCCCCCACGGCAAATACATTGGCATGGGACAGGGTTTGGAGGGTATCTCCGACCAAAATAAAGCCGTCTTTGTCCGTGGTCAGACCAGTATGGGCCAGCCAGGGGGCGGCACTGGCATTGGTCACCCAGAAAACGCGATCGCAACTCACCTGCAACCCCGACTCACAGCACACCCGAAACGGTCCTAATTCAGGGTTTGCCAGTGGCTCCACAGCACAGACGGATTCTGACAGGTGGGTGTGGATGTTGCGATCGCGAAACACCTTAGCTAGCTGCCGCTGGGTAGCGCGACTCCGCCCCGTGGCCAACTGCGCCCGCCGATGGAACACATGGACCTCAGCCCCCTGGCCCACCAGCTGCTGCAACCGCACCTGCATATTTAGGGCCAGTTCCACCCCACCCACCCCACCACCCACAATGCCAATGGTGGCCGAATCAGCCCCCCCTAACCCCTGCAAATAGCCATGCCAAGCCCGCAGTAAATCAGGCACCGGTTTAGCCGCCACCGCATACTCCTTAGCCCCTGGTACCGCCACCGTACCCGGCGTACTACCAATGTCGATGGACAGCGCATCGTACCCCATGGGGGGATGGTGACGACAGTGGATGGTCTGCTGATCCGCATCAATATTCACCACCTCATCCATAATCAACCGGCAGTTGGCAAACCGGGTGAGGGGCCGCAGGTCGATGTGGGACTGATCAAAGTCGTATAGCCCCGAAATATGGCAGGGCAACATGCCCGAATAGGGGGTATCCACCAGGTTGGTAATCAGCGTCAGCCGCACCCCCGCTGGCAACCCCGCCATGCCGATTTTCCGCAACACAATGGCGTGGGTATGACCGCCCCCCACTAAAAATAAATCCGTATGAATCGAAGTTGCGGCCTGCATGGCGTGCTGTCTGTGCTGATAGCTAAGGGAAATGACGGCGGTAATCGGGGTTAACCCCACCAACCGCGCCCATTACAGATAGCAGAAAAAACAGGGGAATGCGTGATTTTTTCCTGAGGACTTTCTTACAAATGGCGACCGTCAGCTCCCATCAGGGATTCCTTAAAAAGGGGACCGACCATCACCAAAGTCGCTAGGGCAACATCACCATTACTGATTTAGGGGGTAGACCCAGCAGAGGAATGATGCCATCCATCATGGATTTTTCAGAGATGGCGAACGACTCAATGCATCCGGCGGGTTGCTGTGGCCATTGCCATTGCCCTCGCAAGCGTCTAGGGAGCGCCTATGGCTTGAACGATGGGCGCCCAGCGATAACACCATCCCTAAGATCAGC
>CALHGI010000154.1 GCA_938029995.1 uncultured cyanobacterium
AACATGTCAATACCTGTTACCTAGATTGGTTTCACTCCCATGAGTATTTCTTGAGCCGATTGCCGGATGCTTTATATATCGGGTTTCAAGAAAGCTTAGACCAAGATTTTCTGGCGCTGATGGACATTCTGCAGCTGCCTAACGTGACTCACCTGCCCGATCGAAACAGTACTGCGGCAAACAAAGCTCCCGCTGAGTTGAGTACTGAGCTTACGGAAACAGCAAAGGAGAATTTAAAAATTTGGTACGCAGATGACTATGACTTTCTGCGCCTTTGTCAGGAAAAAGCCCCCCATATCCTAGCCAAACATCTGCCCGAACCCACCTAAGCCACCACCAAGTTAACGTTTTATTACAACTGTCCTGACGATTATTTTTGATGGCTTGCTAATAATCAACTGGAAGTTGTCTAAACTAAAACTATTCAACAAAATACATTGAATCTAGCCGGTGGTCATAACAGCAGCACGTATTGGGACCTCATTGATAGGTCGATTTTCGTTAGTAGTCGGTGTTGCCTTGGTGGTCTCTGCCTGTAGTGGCGGTGGCGGCGGTGGAACTTCAGGCGGAGGGACCACGGGCGGCGGCACGGGCGGCACGGGCGGCGGCACCACAGGCGGCGGGATAACCGTTGCGGCCACGGCTTCCGATCAGCTAGTGCTAGAGGTTCAACCCATACAGGTTTGCGATGATGCGGGCATTGTCTGTGCCCAGGTAGAACTTTTTGAGACGATTGCCAATAAAATCTGGGACCAGGCGGACATTGAGATTTCGTTTTTGCCCCTCAATCAGCTTAATGACAGTACCTACTTGACCACCGACGATGATGAGTTCTCGGATCTATCATTTTCCGGGGGGGCGGGGTCATTTGGTCGCCATCCCGATTCCAGCCGCACCGAAGGGCCGATCAACCTCTGGTTTGTGGATGTGATCCAGACATCTACGGGATTGCTCCAGTTTGGGAATGCTTGGGTTGGGCTGAACGGCGTTGTGATTAGCGATGACATCCTCGATTTCAATAATGGTGTGGGACGCATTGATGTTATTGCCCATGAACTGGGTCACAATTTGGGGCTGCGCCATTCCACCTTTGGGGCCGGTAGCCCTAACAATTTGCTCAGCGGTGGATCGGTCCGGGAAATTCCCGAATCCATCGATGATATTTTTCCCGATGGGGATAGGCTATCCCAGCTCACATCGGCGCAAATTGCTGAGGTTCAGAGCAGTAGTTTCTTGACCCAGTCTCAAGCGGATGAGATTGTGCCGCATACGGTGCCCGTGGCGGCGGCGGATGCGATTGCCATCGTGCATAGTGCCGTCCCCCCGGCGGCCGTATTAGCCTCTGCCCCCGCTGTTTCCACGAGCGTTCCTGAACGTTCACCGTCACCATTAACTTGGCTGTTGCTATTGCCCCTAGGACAGCGGGTTTATCGTCGAGTTCATCGTTAGGTATTTCTCCTGCCATGGCTAAGGCCCTGAATATTTTGCAAATTGTGCCGTCTATCTCCCTGGTGTATGGGGGGCCTAGCCAAATGGTGCGGGGGTTGAGTCGGGCGCTGGCGCGACAAGATGCAACGGTGACAATATTGACCACGGACTCCAATGGGGATGAGGGACAGGCCCCCTTGGATGTGCCCCTGGGTCAGCCGGTGGACACCGATGGCTACCAGACGATTTATTTTCGTTGTGCTCCGTTTCGGCGCTACAAATTTTCCATGGCGTTGTTGCGGTGGCTGCAGCGCCATGGGTCTGACTATGACCTGGCCCATATTCACGCGTTGTTTTCTCCAGTGACCAGTGCGGCGGCAACGGTGGCGCGATCGCAAAAGCTACCCTACATTTTGCGGCCCTTGGGCACCCTGGACCCGGCGGACCTGGCGAAGAAAAAACAGTTTAAGCAGATTTATGCGGCCCTGCTGGAGCGGCCCAATATCCAGGGGGCGGCGGCGCTACACTTTACCAGTGACCAGGAGGCCAAGGTATCGGAACGTTTTGGGGTGGCGACTCGGGATATGGTGTTGCCATTGGGGGTGGTGTTGCCGGAGTTTACCTGCAGTGATGCTGAGGCCGAGGGGATCATTCGGCAGCGTTATGGCATGGCGGCGGGGGTGCCTATTTTGTTGTTTATGTCGCGGATTGATCCTAAAAAAGGGTTGGATATGTTGTTGCCTGCCCTGGAGGATCTGCGCCGGGCGGGTAAAGCGTTTCACTTTATGCTCTGTGGGGGTAATCCGCAGGATCAGGGCTATGTGGATGGCATTGGTGAACAGATTGAAAATTCTGTTTTAAAGGATTGTACCACGGTGACGGGGTTTGTGGCGGGGGAGTTAAAGGCGCAGATTTTGCAGGCGGCGGATGTGTTTGTGTTGCCGTCCTACTATGAGAATTTTGGCATTGCGGTGGCTGAGGCAATGATGGCGGGTAAGCCGGTGGTGATTTCGGACCAGGTGCATATTTGGCGGGATATTGAGACAAGCCAAAGCGGCTGGGTGACTGGGTGTGAGCAGGGGGAACTGACTGAAAAGCTGGCGGAGGCCCTGGCGGATGGGGCGGAACGGCAGCAGCGGGGGGAAAATGGCCGGGCATTTGCTGGGGAGAATTATGGGTGGGATGCGATCGCAACGCGGATGATCGATCAATACCGTCAGCTTTTGTAGCACCCAGTTTTAGGGGGTAGCATTCGAGGTCCCAGGGCCGCCCGCGGCCCCTACCAGCCTATGATTTTTGCCGCTGCCGCTGGGACCACCAGGCAAAGACTCCGCTGACGGCAAACATCAGCAGGGAATAAAGGGCCGCTGGAATGGCCATGGTGGGATTGTTGAGAAAGGTGGGGGCACTGGCGATCGCAATCGCCAACGTTCCATTCTGGATGCCCACTTCCACCGTAAT
>CALHGI010000155.1 GCA_938029995.1 uncultured cyanobacterium
CCTGGCTATCGGAGGAGGTACAGGTGATGGCCGAAACCAACCCTAACGGTTCCAATGCCTCCGTCAACTTCTGAAATGCAACGGGATCTCGCTTGGGATGATACGCACTACCCAGGTCAATATCCACCATGGCATATTGGGTTTTTTTCCCAAACCGCACACCATATAAATAGGTGCCCTGTTCAATCAGCCGATCCGATAAGGGGTGGCGACTTTCTGTTTGCCATTGGGGACGCTTACCAGGTTCGGGATGGCGGGCATAAATGTAATCGTGGCGATGGGAAAATAAATCCAGAAAGGCATCGTTTTCTGGCACATAGCTGAAACTTAAGGAGGCGGCTACGATGGCAAACCTCCCTTCCTATTTAACCCATTACAAATTGTCAGCCCTGGTAAGTTCGTACCAGAGTTGCTAGGATCTATAGGCATGTAAAACGGACCCACATTGTGGGGCTGTTGATAGCATCCAGCTCTTAGCGGACCGGCAAGAAAGCAAAGGGCTGGTGCTTTTGCGTTGATACTAGAAACTCATGAGTAGTTCATATGTTTCTAGGCACCTGAGAGGTTAACACTACTTTGGGGTGTTCTCAAGGGCCTCAAATGCTTGATACGCCAAAGGTATAGGGCCTCAATACGGGAAACTAATAGGCTTATTTCTACGCCAAAATTACAGGCCATTCCTCCCTCTCTACGCTAAAGAGATAGGTAAAAACATACGCCAAAGTTACAGCCTTTTTGGATATCCATACGCTAAAGGGATAGGCAAAAACATACGCTAAAGTTACAGCCTTTTGGTCTATCCATACGCTGAAGTTACAGGCAAAAACATACGCTAAAGTTACAGCTCATTGGGGCAAAAACGTACGGCAAAGTTACAGGGTTTAAGAACTGGGAAAAGCCATCTATCATGTGGCTGATGTTTTCAATGGTGGTGGTCTTGTCGACAGCTAAGGATGCTGCAAACGAAACGGCGTTTCCAGTCGATGGGCAGCTCTTGCGGGTTCTTCCTCGGGCCGGAGCCTCGTTGCGAAACCCAGATGTGAACTTGCCGACGTTGCGAACGGATGGCGAGAATTACTATTTAGAAATGAGGGTGGAGGCGGACCCGGATGAGGCCAGCGAAGTTGCCCTCACCCGACGTATTCCCATTGAAGATTTGTCCGGTGAGGAATGGGAAGAACTCAAAGAGCAATATGACAACCTAGATCTTGAAACTTACTTGGGGGAGGGCATCAAGGGTCTAGAGAAAATTCAAGATCGGCGGATGCAGCGATTGATTGCCGCATTGCTCACGTTTCTCAATCCGCGCCAGGTCTCCGTAGTGCTCTATCTCTATCGAGCCGCTGCCCAGGAGGGGAACCGTCCGGGGGTGAGTTTCCGCTCCAATGATTTGTTGGAGGCCATGGGCTACACGCGCACCAAAGATGGTGGGTTTCCTGCCAAATTAAGATCTCAACTCCATCGAGATTTGATGGCGTTGCATCGCACTGAGTTGGTATTCGCCCAATCGTTGCCTAAGGGCGATAGCCTGGGGGCAAAGGTCACCATCAAGAATGTTCTGCGCATCAAAGAATTTGAGGTGGATAATGTGCCCCGAGACTTTGATCCCGATAAAGCCGCTGACTACACCTATGAGCTAGCCGATGCCTATACGGTTTCCCTCGAATTTTTTGAAGGTCCGGCCCGCACAGGGGACTATGTTCTCTTTGCGAATACCCTTGATATGACCCAACGTTTGGGCAGCAGTGCGAAACATAATTACAAGACTAAGTTGTTGGTCTATCTGGCCAGCCGTTTGCAATGGGATTCCCCAGATGATGGTCAGTTTTTGACCATCTCTAAGCGGTACCTATTTAAAAATCTTGATTTACTAGGAAGCAATTCATCCCGTAATAATCAGCTCTTTTGGCGCACGGTTGAGGAGCTGCGTAGTGATGGGTATCTCATGGGAGCCCAAGAATTACCCGGTAAGCGCAAAAATGCCCTGATTCAGTTTCAAATTAATGCAGACAAAATTAGTGCCTCCTCAAAGAAATAACCTCCTCTGTAAACAATCATTCAACCGGTTGGCTTCCTTGGATAAGGCTGGTACAATTGACCTATGAAGATCTATCAACTCAAAGAACATGTTCTAACTCAGTGGAAGTCTCTCCACAGTTGGTGCGGTGAGTTAACCTCTCCGTTGGAGCAGTTTGGGTTGGATATCCGTAAGCAATTTGGCGACCGTCGGTACACAGCTACTTGGGTTAAGGCGCTGGCCTATTATCAGGCCCAGCGTGTGTACGAGTCTTGTATTGATAGCACCCTTCTGATCACCCATACGCTCAATTTCAGTCCACAAAATCGTCTATACGCATATCGAAATGAAATTCTAGATGCGTTTCTTCAGTACGAAGATGGGCTAGCCCTCATTAAGCAAGGTCTAGAAAATTTGTATTTCGACGGGTTTACTGCACAGGATAGCGAAAGTGCCCATGGGATTCTTAAACTTTTGGAAGCAAGAGAAGGACACCGAAATCAATCCAGAGTCTTCGCAGCAGCTTGATCTGTTTCGGAAGGGTGAATTAGCGAATCGTGAACGGTCCACCGGGGCGACGATATTTCGCAAGTTCACAGATTCTATTAAGTCCAATGGTGGCGATGCGGATGCCATTATTGACTCGATTACGGTGGAAACAGAAGAGTTGTTTGGGTGTAGTGTGCGCGAACTTTACCAGGCGACGGGGGGTAAAAAGAACGATCGCAGTACCCTACCGGAAATAGTGCAGCGCTCCTACATTGCCAATGAGGCCCTTTCCTCGTTTGAACTAGAACGGATGGAAGGCACCATCGGCGGCGATGACCAACAGGAAAACAACGAGCGTATTTCTGGAACGGTTAGGGATGTGAGTAAGAAGACCCGTAAATGGCTGCCTTGGTAAATTGCCTAGGGAATGGATAAGCCATGGTCGCTAAGATTCAAAATTTAGGACGTTGCTGATTTAGAGGATGAATCGATCTGTAAATCTGGCTAATAGCCGGATTGAGATTAGTAAAATCATCCCGAGGATCAGCAGCGCCAAATTTAGATATATATCAAAGCAACGGCTGCTTAGAAAAGGGAAAAGCCCTTTTCTAAGCAGCCGTTGCTAATTTAGGGGATAAACCGCTCGATCAGGCACACTCTAGAACGGTATGGTTCAGGCGAATCATGCTGAGAATCAGTACGCCTCTAAGCACCTATGGTTCAACGGATGGACCCTGTTAATGATTCGTAACCCGCCCACCTAAACTCAATCCAAATAATTAGCCGAATCTATACATAGCATCTGCCAGGTTAGTCAATAC
>CALHGI010000156.1 GCA_938029995.1 uncultured cyanobacterium
CATATGGCTGGGGCTACCATTGGCTGGATCAGGTTTTCCTAGGTAACCAGGCTGTATTTAGACACCAGGTGCTTTATTGGGCACTTTAACCCAGGTTTGTTGAGTATGGGCCTGGTGGGTGAGATCCATCAGTAGCTGGGAATAAACTCCTTCTGCAAGGGACGGGGCTACGGTTTGTTGCTGATCTATGCAAGATACCCAATGGTCCACAACGCGGATAAATGGAGCTAGCCTCCCGTCATCATAGAGTTTGGGAAATGCTAGGCGGGTTGGAATATCCATCGGAGCGAGGGGCTGCCCGGCCTGGCTCCCGGCTAGGGTGAAGCCACGGATGTAGTCTTTTTGATTCCCATTGCCTAGAACCAGGGTGCCTTTTTCTCCATAAACTTCAATCCAGTGGCCGCGACCGGCCAGGGACACGGCGCTGAGGGTTACCTGCACCGGAGTGCCATCCATCAGTTCTAGGCTAATGCTGCAGGTATCGTCGGAATCAACCGGTTTATACTGGCCAGATTCGGGGTGGGGGCGCTGGGTGATGGTGGTGCTTAAATTGGCCGACAGGCGTTTGACCGGACCAAAGAGCCAGTCCACATAGTCGAACATGTGGGAGCCAATGGAGCCGAGGGCACCCCCTCCTTGATCTTTGCGGGCATACCAGTTCCAGGCCCTTTCCGGATTGGCCCGACTGCCTGCAATCCAGTCAATTTTGATTAGGCGCTTTTGGCCGACGTAGTCTTCTTTGAGTAATTCTGCCAGACGTTGCCAGGTGGGAATAAACCGAAACTCAAAGTCCATTACAGCGGCCACATTGTGTTGTTGGGCCAGGGCCTGGAGCTGTTGGGCTTCTTGAACGTTGAGGGCGGTGGGCTTTTCCAGTAGTAAATGTTTTTTGGCCTGGAGTACGGCCGTTGCCATGGGGTGATGGGCAAAGGGGGGCGTGGCTACGCTGACGGCCTGGACCTGGGGTATGGCTACAATCGCCTCGATGCTGTCACAGGCATGGGGAATGCCGTGCTGTTTGGCAATGGCCTTTGCCTGGCTGAGATTGCGATGGTAAACCGCTACCACCTCAGTCCGATGGTGGGCCATAAAGCCAGGAATGTGAACCTTTTGACCAAAACCTGTACCAACAACAGCAACACCAATTGACGCCTGGGACATAGCATGACGGAAACTAGACAGCGGGGGAAAGTTGGTTAGTGCTTGGCACGGTACCTACTCTCGATTACTTAGCCTAGCGATAAGGGGGACACAGCGCTAGCGGCGACCACTGAGCGTATAATGGAGATAATTAACAGAACTTTACACTTAGAGCGCTACTGTCCAGTCATGACTTATTACTATTGGTTTACGCCTCCTTACTTCTTTATGGTGGCTGGTCTACTCATTGCGGTCACCTCGGGAGCGTCCTTTAGCACTGTGTTAAAAGACATTGTGGCTGCATGGCGTAAAACCCGTTCCTCTGAAGTCGTTGCCAAGTTGGGAGGGATTAATATACAGCTGCCATTTTTGGGTATTTGTGTTGGCACTGCCATCTTTTTGGCGTCAGGCTTGGGCTGTTTTGGGACACCTACATGGCTTTCCTATGCGGTATCAGGTCCCCTTACTTTTTTAAGTGCGGCGTTAGTTTGGCGTCAGCTAAAAAGTAATTTGGCCTTATTAGAAAGTGGTCAGCCCCGTGCATTTGAGCTGGATTTCTTCACCTAGGCCCTTGTTTTTGACTCTGTAGCAGTTCGTTGAAATCGTCAGCGGATTGCTACAACCATAACTGCTACATCCATGGATGTTGTTAGGCTTACATCATTGGCATTGTGTGCTGCACACAATGCCTTTTTACTGTCGAATACGGTCTAACTGGGCTTGGGTATTGGTGACCCACTGGTTACGACCCTGATTAATGTAAAGGTTGAGGGCTTGTTGTAATGCTTGTTCGGCCTCGTTTTCGCGCCCCAATGATTCTAAGGCCAACCCCCTGGAATAGTAAGCGTGGCCAAAGGTAGGGTAAAGCTGAATCGCCCGGTCAAAATGTTTTAGGGCTAGGTCTGATTCCCCTCGGCCAAAATGGGAGATGCCTAGGTTGTAGTGGGCTTCAGGATAGCTGTTATCGATGGAAATGGCGGTTTCGAGTGCCGTAATGGCTCCATCTAGCTGGTTTTGTTGTAAATAAATTAGACCAATCTGATAGTGGATTTCTGGAGCCTGGGGGCTGTTATCCACGGCGGTTATGAAGGATTCTAGGGCCGCTGATAAAGTGCCTTGGCGGCGTTGGACTAAGCCAAGGTTGTAATGGGCAATACCCAACTGGGGTTCGAGGGCAACGGCCCGTTGTAAATAGCTGGCTGCTTGGTCCAGGTTTCCCCCATCTAAAAGGGCGGCTCCTAGGTTTACGTAGGCCATGGTGAATTCGTTGTCGGCCTGGGTTGCTTGCCAGAAGGCATCTGCGGCTGCCTGCATCTGTTGTTGTTGACGGTAGGCTAGGCCAAGGTTGTAGTGGGCGATGGCCAGGGTGGGGTCAAGGACTACCGCACTTTGAAAGGCTGCGATCGCATCATCCAACTGATCCTGCTGCACATAAATTACCCCCTGCTCCACGGCGGCTTCGGCACTCCGAAACCGTTGCTGGGCGATGGCCGGTTTAATGGTGCCAATGCTCAGGGCCAGTAGTAGCGGTAATCCATAGCGGTGGCCTAGGTTCATTGAGAGGTCTCCCCTGGAGTAGCAAATGGCCTAGTGAGCGGTATTGACATACCTCGACTGCATTAAAAGCGAGTACTTTATCAAACCTTTAGGAATATTAAATAATATAAGGTGATGGTTCACAAACGTCTACCTACTTTCCGTATTATTCCTGACGCGGTTTCTGTTTATCCTTGCTAAATCAAGCCTAAACCCCTCATTTCGTGGCTGCAAAAACGAGGGGTTTAGGCTTGGACCGGGTATAAAGGCTTACTCCACCAGTGACCCGTAGCTGACATCGTGGGGGCTCATGTGGCTATGGATTACTTGGCCATCCCGGAACCACACTACCCGTTCCGTTAACCTGGCGACGGCGGGTTCATGGGTCACCATCACCACGGTAATTCCCCCCTGGTTTAGCTCAGCGAAAATCTTCATCACCTCTTCAGTGGTGGTGGTATCGAGGGCGCCGGTGGGTTCATCCGCCAGTAGCAGCAGGGGGCGATTTACAATGGCCCGGGCAATGGCTACCCGTTGTTGTTGGCCCCCGGAGAGCTGGCTGGGTTTGTTGGCTTGTCGATTGCCCAGGCCCACCCGCTGTAGGGCGCTGGCGGCCCGCTCGCGACGTTCAGCGGCGGCCACCCCCCCATACACCATGGGCAGGGCGACATTTTCCAGGGCACTGAGCTGGGGCAACAGATGAAACTGTTGAAACACGAAACCGATTTTTTGATTGCGAATGGTGGCTAGGGTGTCATCGTCTAGCTGGGCGACATCCTGGCCATCAAAAAAATACTGTCCCGCCGTGGGGCGATCTAAGCAGCCAATCACATTCATGGCGGTGGACTTGCCTGACCCTGACGGTCCCATGATGGAGCAGTAGTCTCCCTGGTCAATGGTCAGACTGACATCCCACAGCGCTTTTACTTCAGTATTGTCGCTACCGTAGACTTTTGAGATTTGGTGGAGATCGATTAGGGGAGGCATAGAGGACCGGATTAAATGCTTCTCAGTGCCACAATCGGATCTAGCTTAGCGGCCTGGCGGGCGGGAATGACGCCAAAAAATAGACCAATGCTGCCAGAGACGCCTACGGCGATAAAAATGACACCGACTGAAGCGGAGGATTCGAAGGGGGTGAGTAGACTGAGCAGGCTGATGCCGCCAATGCCTACCATGGTGCCGATGATCCCTCCAGCAGCGGAAAGAATGATCGCTTCGATCAGAAACTGGATGAGGATATCGTTGCGGGATGCACCGATGGCTTTACGTAGGCCAATTTCCTGGGTCCGTTCCCGAACGGACACCAGCATGATGTTCATGATACCGATGCCGCCGACGATTAGGGAGATGCTTGCGATCGCAGCCAGCATCAAGGTCAATGCCCCTGTAATCGTATCGGCAATGGACAGCAAGGTATCCTGATTTTGAATGAAAAAATCATCCTCTTCGGCCCTGGTAATGCCATGGCGTAGCCGCAACAGGTTAGTAATCTGAAATTCCGCCGTTTGCATACTGTCAGCATTGCGAGCGGTGGCCGAAATAAAGCTCACCTCAATACCATAGGGGGATGTGCGACCCACAATGCGACTGGCCTGGGTCGTGATGGGGATAATCACCGCATCATCATAATTTACCCCCAGGTTCGACCCTTGCAGCTCCAACACCCCCACCACTTCAAACGCGATGTTATTAATGCGCAACGACTGACCTAGGGGCACCTGATCCTCAAACAGACGCTCAGCCAGGGAATTGCCCAGAACAACAACGGAACTATTGCGCTGCAAATCTAAATCAGAAATAAACCGCCCCTGCTCTGTGGTGAAGTTGCGGACGGTAATAAAGGCTGGGTTGGTGCCAATGACACTGGCATTGGTATTCCGATTAAAAAATGAAATCAGCCCCGGCGTCGTATTTTCAGCGGCCACGTCAATGACCGATGGCACCTGTTCAGCAATGGCTTCCGCATCGGCCAACACAAGATTACGAGAAATTTCCAAACCGCCTAGCCGACGTGTCTCCCGGTTCCCCGGCACAATAAACAAAATATTGGGTCCCAGACTCTGGAGCTGCTGATTGATATAGCGCCGCCCCCCTTCCCCCAAGCCCACCATCGAAATGACCGACGCATTGCCAATGATGATGCCCAACATGGTCAGGCTGCT